>NZ_DAMDHB010000008.1:0-130182 GCF_032102465.1 Haematobacter sp.
AATGGTGGCCGGCTTCAAATCGGAATGCCTGGCCGGATAACCTCGGAATCTGCACGCGACACCGCCCCGCAATGGAGAGGAAACGCGACTCATCACGGCGAAGGGGCCGCTTGCCGTTCTGGTTCACGACCTGCCCTCCACGGGGGATCGCCGGGTCTTGCTGCTGCCCATGGAGGAGCCTGCCTGCAACGCCAGCGGTTCTGCCGAGGATCTGCCGGTCGCGTTGCTGGAGCTCGCGCCTGACGGAAGGGTGCTCTCTGCCAACCGCGCCGCTCGGGAAATCCTCTGCCCACCGGAGGGGGAGGCCCTGCTGCACGACCTCGTGGAAGGGCTTGGCCGCCCTGTGAGCGACTGGATTGCCGATGCGATGGCAGGGCGGACACTCAACAAGCCGGAGATCCTGCGTGCCTCCCGGGCCGGTCGCGAGTTCTACGTACAGATCGTCCTGCGCCGCGTGCGGAACGGCGGCCGCATGCGGCTTATCGCCGTGCTGAACGACGCCACCGAGCATCAGAACCTCCAGTCGCAGTTCATCCAGAGCCAGAAGATGCAGGCGATAGGCCAGCTCGCCGGTGGTGTGGCGCATGATTTCAACAACCTGCTGACCGCGATTTCCGGCCATTGCGATCTCCTCCTGCTCCGTCACCGGCCCGGTGACCCGGAGTTCGCCGATCTGGAGCAGATCAGGCAGAATGCCGATCGTGCGGCGGGGCTCGTACGGCAGCTGCTCGCCTATTCGCGCAAGCAGACGCTTCAGGCCGAGGTGCTGGATCTGCGCGCCGTGCTGGCCGACGCCATGCATCTGCTGAACCGGCTGGTGGGGGAGCGGGTGCGGGTGATCTTCCGCAATGACGATGCGCTCCGCCTTGTGCGTGCCGACAGGCGGCAGCTTGAGCAGGTGATGATGAACCTCGTCGTCAATGCCCGTGACGCGATCGGTGGTTCCGGCAACATCTGGGTGGAAACGGAAGCACTGCGGTTGAACGCGCCGCTGTCGCGGGACCGGGCGAGCGTTCCGGCTGGCGATTATTCCGTGATCCGCGTGCGCGATGAGGGAAGCGGTATCCCGCCCGACATGCTCACCAAGATCTTCGAGCCATTCTTTACCACGAAGCGGCCCGGAGAGGGGACGGGTCTCGGCCTTTCCACCGTTTACGGCATCGTGAAACAGTCGGGCGCCTTCATCTTCGTGGATTCGGTTCTGGGCGAAGGCACGACATTCACCCTCTATTTTCCCGTTCATATCGCCGCTCTGCGCGCGGAGCCAAAGCCGGCGCCTCCGAAACTCCCCCCGACCCAGGCAGGCGGCGTGGTGCTGCTGGTGGAGGATGAGGCGCCCGTACGCGCCTTCGCCGCCCGTGCGCTTCGGCTGAAGGGGTTTACCGTGCTCGAGGCGGACAGCGGGGACGCCGCCCTTGCCCTGACGTCGGAGCCCGATTTGCGCATCGACGTGATTGTGAGCGATGTCATCATGCCCGGCATCGACGGGCCCACCTGGGTCGCCAGGGCCATGCATCAGCGACCCGACATGCGGGTGATCTTCGTCTCCGGCTATGCGGAGGAGTCGTTTGGCGAAATCCGCGCCCGGATGCCGAATTCTACTTTCCTGCCGAAGCCGTTCTCCCTCGCCCAGCTGACCGAAGCGGTGAGCGCGGAGGTCGGTCGCCGGCCCGTGACGGAGGCAGAACTGGAACCGGTGGCCTGAGAGCTTCCGGCAGTCCGACTTCCGAGCGCTGCGCCATATCGGTGGCCGGTTTGCATCGACGGTGAAATCCGGCTAACTGCGCGCGGCGCCGGAGGATATGATGGTCGAGATTTCACTGCACAACACGCTGACCCGGCGGCGCGAGGTTTTCGCGCCGCTCGATCCCGAAGATGTGCGGATGTATGTCTGCGGACCGACCGTCTATGACCGCGCCCATCTGGGCAATGGCCGCCCCGTCGTGGTGTTCGACACGCTCTTCCGGCTGCTGCGGCATGTTTATGGGCCGGACCACGTGACCTACGTCCGCAACTTCACCGATGTGGATGACAAGATCAACGCGCGTGCTCAGGCGGAAGGTGTCCCGATCGGGCGCATCACCGAAGAGACGATCGCCTGGTATCATGCCGACATGGACGCACTCGGCGCGCTCCGCCCGACGGCGGAGCCGCGCGCAACGGAGCATATCGGCTCCATGATCGCCATGATCGCCTCGCTCATCGCACGTGGACACGCCTATGAAGCGGAGGGCCATGTGCTGTTCGACGTGCGGAGCTTTGCCGATTATGGGCGGCTTTCGGGCCGGTCGGTGGATGACATGATCGCCGGGGCGCGCGTGGAAGTGGCGCCCTACAAACGCGATCCGATGGATTTCGTGCTCTGGAAGCCCTCGACGCCGGATCTGCCCGGTTGGGACAGCCCCTGGGGCCGGGGCCGTCCCGGATGGCACATCGAATGCTCCGCGATGAGCTTTGAGCTGCTGGGGCCGAGTTTCGACATTCATGGCGGCGGGATCGACCTGCAGTTTCCGCATCATGAGAACGAGATCGCGCAGAGCTGCTGCGCCCATCCGGAGGGCAGTTTCGCGCGCTACTGGCTGCATAACGAGATGCTTCAGGTGGAAGGGAAGAAGATGTCGAAATCCCTCGGCAACTTCTTCACCGTGCGCGACCTTCTGGAACAGGGTTGGCCGGGCGAGGTGATCCGTTTCGTCTATCTCGGAACCCATTACGGTAAACCGATGGACTGGACCGCGGAGAAGGCGGAGCAGGCGCGGGCGACGCTGGCGCGTTGGCGTGCGCTGACACGGGGGGTGTCCCCTGCGGCGGAGCCGGCGCCGGACCTTCTGGCCGCGCTTGGCGACGATCTGAACACGGCGGGTGCGATCGCGGTTCTCCACGGATTGGCGAATTCCGGGGATGCGGCGGGGCTGAAGGCTTCGGCCGCGCTGCTGGGTCTGCTCGACGATGAGCACGACTGGACGCAGCGGGAGGTCGCTCCACAGGTCGCGGCGCGGATTGATGCGCTGCTTCTGGAGCGGGCTGCGGCGCGGAAGGCGCGGGATTTCGCCCGCGCCGATGCGCTGCGCGACGGGTTTCAGCGGGCCGGGCTCATCGTTCGCGACACGCCGCAGGGCGCGGAATGGGAGGCGGGGCCGAATTTCGACCCAGCCGAGATACTGCGCCTGGAATGACCGCTCAGCCTGGCGGCGTCTGATCGCCCGACCCCAGCGCCCGCTGCATCAGCACGGAGTCGAGCCAGCGACCGTGCTTGAACCCGATGGAGCGAAAGGTCCCCGTGAGGGTAAAGCCGAATCGCCGGTGCAGCGCGATGGACCCTGCGTTGCCGCTGTCGCCGATGACCGCGATCATCTGCCGCCACGGGCCCTTTGCGCAATCCGCGATGAGGCGGGAAAGCAGGGCGCTGCCAACGCCCCGCCCCGCCAGATCCGGCGCGACATAGATCGAATCCTCAACCGTGTAGCGATAGGCGGGGCGGGGCCGGTAAGTTCCGGCATAGGCGTAGCCCAGCACACCGTCTGCCCCTTCCGCCACCAGATGCGGCAGGCCGAGCGTCAGGACGCTCTCCCGCCGCCGGGCCATCTCAGGCAGGTCCGGGGGTGTTTCCTCAAAGCTCGCGACGCCATGCAGGACATGGTGGGCATAGATGCGCTGGATCGCGCAAAGGTCGTCTTCCACCGACGGGCGGATAAGCAGATCGTCTGTCATCGTTGTCAGCCATTCCGGCGGAAGGACGCCGGGGATTTTCCTGTGCGCTGGTGAAAGGCGCGGGTGAAGTAGGCGGGGGAACTGAAGCCGAGCGCCCGCGCGACTTCTACGACCGGCAAATGCTGTTCGGCAAGCAATCGGCGCGCCTCCACGATCAGCCTGTCCTGCAGCAGCGTATGCGCGGATCGCCCCGCCGCCGCGTAGCAGGCCCGCGACAGATGACCCGGCGTCACGCCGAGATCATGCGCAAAATCCACCACGTCGCGCGGGGCATAAGGCATGCGGTCCAGAAGTTGCACGTAGCGCGCCACGAGCTGCTTCTCCGGGTCGTCGCCGCTCTCCCCCCGGCGGAGCGCCTGTCGCTCCATCCAGACGCAGATCAGGCCGAGCCAGCACTGCGCCGCCTGCTCCCGGCCGGGGCGCAGACCATCCAGTTCGCGGGCGAGGTGATCGATGAGCTGGTTCAGCTCAAGCTGTACGGGTGTTTCGCGTGCGCGGATATGCAGCGGCTCGAAGGGCAGCGGGAGGCCGTGGCTGCGTCCGAAGAAGACCGCGGAGCCGAAAACCTGGGGGTGCGCTTCAAAACCGTGCATGGTCTCCGCAGGCAAAAAGATCGCGTTATGAGGCCCGTAGCCGCGAATCTCTCCGCCTGCCGACAAACGCCCCTGACCGCGGGTGAACCAGTAGAGCACCGGCTCTCCCCATGACCGTCGCGCCTCCGTATGCCACTTGCCCGCCTGCACGATGCGGGAGATGGGGGCGACGCGGAGAGTGGGAAGCACGGGCAGACTGTTCATCGGCGCTCCTTCTGTGCCACCGATCTTACTGAGCCCGCGCATCTTACAAAGCGGCTTCGCGCGCTACTGTCGTCAAGGTTGTCCTGCGTTGCGCCGCCGCTACGGTTGCGGGAGGCGGTGCCACCCGCCCATTCGACGTCGGAACCAGGTCCGCTGCCGCTTCGCATATTGGCGGGTCGCGGCCTTGGCCAGTTCCATCGCCGCGTCGAGGGACATTTCTCCATTGAGATGGGCCAGCAGTTCGGGCGCGCCGATCGCGCGGGAGGAGGGGCGCGCCGGATCCCAATGCGGAAGCTCCGCCCGCACCTCCTCCAGCGCGCCTGCGTCGATCATGCGGTCGAAGCGCCTGTCGATCCGCTCGGCCAGCCAGTCCCGCTCCGCATCGAGATGGAGCAGAGTTGCCGCCCCGCGCGGAAGGAGAGGCGGGCCGGTTTCCGCCTGCCATGCGGCGATGCCGCGCCCCGTGGCGCGCAGAACCTCCCAGGCCCGCTGCACCCTGGCCCGATTGCGCAGGTCGATCTTCGCCGCGGTTTCCGGGTCTAGCTGCCCGATCAGCCGCTCCAGCGACAGGCCGTCTGCCTCCTCCCGAACCGCGCCGGGGGTCGGGGGAATTTCGGCGAGCCCTTCCGTCAGCGCGGTGAGATACAATCCGGTGCCGCCGACGATGATCGGGCGGGCACTGCCCCGCAGCAGAGGCGCCACATCCCGCAGCCAGTGACCCACCGAATAGTCCGCCTCGCGAGCGACATGGCCGTATAGAAGGTGGGGAATCCCGGCCTTCTCCGCCTCGCTCGGACGCGCCGTGAGGACACGCCAGTTGGCATAAACCTGCAAGGCATCGGCATTGACGATGACGCCGCCGAAGCGCTGTACCAACTCAATCGCCAGCGCTGACTTGCCCGAGGCCGTGCACCCGGCAATAAGGATCGGCCTGTCGTCAATTAGATCAGAGTATTGTAGGTAACTATTCATCCGATTTGTCAGAAATGAGGGGTTTTTGCCTGCCGATGCGCTTCTGCGTTGAACCTTCCGGGTTTTTGAGACATTTTCCCCACTCGGGGAATAGTAGAAGTCGAAAGGAACCGCCGCATGAGCGATGCGCCGAACCCGTCGTCACAGGTCAAGTACAAGCGCGTCCTGCTCAAGATCTCCGGCGAGGCCCTGATGGGCGATCAGGGATATGGGCTTCACCCTCCGACGGTCGCGCGGATCGCCGCAGAGGTGAAGACCGTCCATGATCTCGGTGTCGAGATATGCATGGTCATCGGCGGGGGCAATATCTTCCGCGGCCTCCAGGGTTCCGCCCAGGGCATGGAGCGGACGACGGCGGATTACATGGGTATGCTCGCCACGGTGATGAACGCGCTCGCCATGCAGGCCGCGCTGGAGGCGCTCCACATCCACACCCGTGTCATCTCCGCCATTCCGATGGATCAGGTCTGCGAGCCCTATATCCGCCGCCGCGCCGTCCGACATCTGGAGAAGAAGCGCGTCTGCATCTTCGCCGCAGGCACCGGCAACCCGTTCTTCACGACGGATACGGCAGGCGCTCTCCGCGCCGTGGAGATGAGCTGCGAGGCGATCTTCAAGGGAACGAAGGTGGACGGTATCTACGACAAGGATCCGAAGAAGTTTGATGATGCAAAGCGTTATGATACAATTACCTACGACGAAGCGCTCATCAAGAATCTGAAGGTCATGGATGCCTCTGCGCTTGCTCTTGCCCGCGACAATGACCTGCCGATCATCGTGTTCTCGCTGGACGAGCCGGGCGGTTTCGTCGGCATTCTCCGGGGCGAGGGGCGGTCCACGCTGGTACACGGCTGACGACGCCGCCGATGGTGTGGTGGCGCGGTATTCCCGCCGCGTCCGCCGCGGCAATCTTCTCCGCGATCTTCTCTGTGCAATTCGCCTCGTTATCGCTATACCGGGCCAAAATGGCTGCGTCTTGAGCGGCGCGGCACGGAACTGGAGACCAACTTATCATGGCGGATGACATCACCGAAATCGATCTTGCGGATCTGGAGCGGCGCATGGATGGCGCCATGGCCTCGCTGCGCACCGAATTCGCCTCTCTTCGCACCGGGCGGGCCTCGGCCACCATCGTGGAACCGATCCAGGTCGATGCCTACGGATCGATGACGCCGGTCAACCAGCTTGGCACCGTCAACGTGCCGGAGCCGCGCATGATCACGATCAACGTCTGGGACAAGGGTCTCGTCTCCAAGGTGGAGCGGGCGATCCGCGATTCCGGTCTGGGTATCAATCCGGTTGTGGACGGCACGATCATCCGGCTGCCGATCCCCGAACTGAACGAAGAGCGCCGCCGCGATCTGACCCGCGTCGCCGCGCAATATGCCGAACATGCGCGCGTCGCGATCCGCAACGTTCGCCGGGACGGCATGGACCAGATCAAGAAGGCCAAGGGCATGTCCGAGGACGACCAGAAGATGTGGTCGGACGAGGTGCAGGACCTGACCGACAAGTCCATTGCCGCGGTGGACAAGGCTCTGGAGAGCAAGCAGCAAGAGATCATGCAGGTCTGATCGATCTGAGAAGGCCAATGCCGAGCCATTCCGGGGACAGGATCGTGGCGGAAAGACCCAGCACAGACGCGCTTCACGTGGCGATCATCATGGATGGCAACGGCCGATGGGCCGTGCGCAAGGGCTGGCCCCGGCTTATGGGGCACCGCCGCGGCGCAGAGCGAGTGAAGGAGATCGTGGCAGCCTGTCCCGATCTCGGCATCCGTTACCTCACCGTCTATGCCTTCTCCACGGAGAACTGGAAACGATCCACGGAGGAGGTGCTGGGCCTTATGTCCATCTTCTCCCGCTATATCGAGAACGAGGCCGAGCGCATGAACGCGGGCGGTGTGCGCCTGCGGTTCATCGGCGACCGCTCGCGGCTGGACAGGCGGCTTCAGCGGCTCATGGCCCGGATCGAGGAACATACCTCGACCAATGACCGGCTCCACCTGACCGTCGCGATCAACTACGGCGGCCGCAACGAGCTGGCCCGTGCCACGCGGAAGGTGGCGGAGAAGGTCGCCCGCGGCGAAATCCGGGCGGAGGATGTCACGGAAGCCACCCTTGAGGGGGAGCTGGACACGGCTTTCCTTCCCGAGCCGGACCTTGTCATCCGCACCAGCGGGGAGACGCGGGTTTCCAATTTCCTGCTCTGGCAGGCGGCCTATGCCGAATACGAGTTCACCCCCACGCTCTGGCCCGACTTCACACCGCAGGAGCTGGGCTGCATCCTTGACCGCTATTCGCTGCGTGAGCGGCGGTTCGGCGCGCAGGCGGTCTGATGGCGGCGCAGTTCCAGGATCTCGCGCCCCGGTTCATCTCGGGTGCGGTTCTCGCCCTCATCGGGCTGATCGCCATGTGGGTCGGCGGCTGGGTGTTCCTGATACTCGTGACGGTGCTGATCGGCCTGATGGTCTGGGAGCTGCAGCGCATCTGCACGCTTCCCGAAACCACGCCGGTCGGCGTTCTGCTGGCCCTGCTCGCCGCGCTCGCGGTGTTCCTGTGGGGGGTGCTGCCGATCGGTTTCGTACTGCCCTTTGCGCTGCTTCCCGCGATGCTCGGCATCGGGAACCTGCCGCGGAACCGGACGATCTTCGCGGTCTATTCCTCCTTCATGATCGTCGCCGGTTTCGGGCTTCTGCATCTCCGGCAGGATTACGGCTTCGTCTGGATGTCATGGCTCGTGCTGGTGGTCGTGGGAACGGATGTCTTCGGCTACTTTGCCGGTCGCATCATCGGTGGGCCGAAGTTCTGGCCGAAGGTCAGCCCGAAAAAGACATGGTCCGGTACGCTCGCGGGCTGGGCCGCCGCTGCGGGAATAGGTGCGATCTACGTGCTGGCAACCGGCGCGCGGTGGGAGCTGGTTGGCGTTTCCATTGCGATCTCAATGGCCTCCCAGCTTGGCGATGTCGCGGAAAGCGCGGTCAAGCGGCGGATGGGGGTGAAGGATGCCTCCAACATCATCCCCGGCCACGGCGGGGTCATGGACCGGTTCGACGCCATGCTCGGCGCCTCGGTATTCCTCATGCTGGTGGAGCGGCTGGCGGACTTCAACCTGATCGTCTGGGGCCTCTGAATGCGGCGCGTCACGGTCTTTGGCTCGACCGGGTCGATCGGGGAGAGCACGCTCGATCTGCTGTCGCGGGAACAGGATGTGCAGGTGGTGGCCCTGACCGGCGGGCGGAACGTCGCACGGCTGGCCGAACAGGCCCGCGCCCTGCGCGCCGAGCTTGCGGTGACTGCCTTCGAGGAGTGCCTTCCCGATCTCCGGGCCGCGCTGGACGGCTCGGGCATTGAGGCTGCGGCGGGAAGCGCTGCGCTGCTGGAGGCGGCGGATCGCCCCGCAGACTGGGTGATGTCGGCCATTGTCGGAGCCGCGGGGCTGGCGCCGGGGATGCGTGCCCTCGGGCAGGGCAGGGTGCTGGCGCTGGCGAACAAGGAGAGCCTCGTTTCCGCCGGTCCGCTGTTGCTGGGCAAAGCAGCGCGGCACGGAGCGACTGTCCTGCCGGTGGACAGCGAGCATTCCGCGATCTTTCAGGCGCTCCGCGGTGAGGACCCCGCGACGGTGGAGCGGGTCGTCATCACCGCCTCTGGCGGGCCATTCCGAACCTGGAGCCATGAGGCGCTCGCCCGCGCCACCCCTGCGGAGGCCGGCCGCCATCCCAACTGGGACATGGGACAACGCATAACGATCGACAGCGCATCGCTTTTCAACAAGGCGATGGAAATCATTGAAACCCGCGAGTTCTTTGGATTTTCTCCCGCGCAGATCGAGGTTCTGGTTCACCCGCAATCCGCCGTGCACGCATTGGTCGGTTTCATCGACGGTGCGCTTATGGCGCATCTCGGCGCGCCCGACATGCGCCATGCCATCGGCCATGCGCTGCACTGGCCGGAGCGGCGACCGCTGCCGGTGGAGCGGCTCGATCTGGCACGGCTCGGGCGGCTGGACTTCGAGGCGCCGGATGAGGTCCGCTTCCCCGCGCTCCGTCTCGCACGCGAAGTGATGGGGGCGGGCGGCCTTGCGGGCGCGGTGTTCACGGCGGCCAAGGAAACCGCTCTCGATCATTTCATCGCGGGGCGGATCGGTTTTCTCGACATGGCGGGCGTGGTGGAGGAAAGTCTGACGCGCCTCGCCGCTCGGCCGGACTTCGGGCGGCCCGCCGACGATCTGGACGCCGTTCTGGCGATGGACGATCTCGCGCGCCGCACGGCGGGAGAGATCGCGGCGATGCGCGGCCTGACCACGACGGGAGCTTGAGGCTTGGAGACTATCGGACTGATCCCCTCCTTCGGGAGCTTCGCGGCGACGATCATCGCCTTCGTCGTGGCGCTGTCGATCATCGTCGCCGTGCATGAATACGGCCATTACATCGTCGGTCGCTGGACGGGGATCAAGGCGGACGTGTTTTCGCTGGGATTCGGTCCTGTGCTGTTTTCCCGCGTGGACAGGCACGGCACACGCTGGCAAGTCGCGGCGCTGCCGCTCGGCGGCTACGTGAAGTTTCGCGGTGATGCCGACGCCGCTTCCGCCGGGGTGGATCAAGCCGCTCTCGCCGGGTTGAGTTCTCAGGAACGCCGGGCCACGATGCATGGTGCCCCGCTCTGGGCACGGGCGATGACGGTCGCTGCCGGGCCGGTGTTCAACTTCGTGCTCTCCATCGCGATCTTCGCCGGGTTCTTCATGATCCAGGGCATCGCGGCGGAGCAGCCGGTCGTGGGCCAGCTGCGCAACCTGCCGGGGCCAAGCCAGCAGATCCGCGAGGGCGACGTTATCCTCTCGGTGGGGGGCGTTCGGACGCCGGATACCTCGGCCTTCGTGCTGGCCGCGGACTTGCTGCAACCTGCGGAACGGGTGGCCTACCTCGTCCGTCGCGGGGGCGAGGAGACGACGGTGCAGGGGCCGTTTCCCTTTCCGCCCGTGGTGGACGGGGTGCAGCCGCAATCCGCCGCCGATGCTGCAGGATTGCAGCCGGGCGACGTGATCGTTTCGGTGAACGGCATGCAGATCAATGCCTTCCGGCAGCTTCGTGAAGCGGCCGGCGCCTCCGAAGGAAAGCCGATGACGCTGGGGGTCTGGCGCAACGGCGAGGTGTCGGACGTCACGCTTGCCCCGCGCAGCGCCGATCTTCCTGCGGCGGGCGGCGGGTTCGAGACGCGGTGGATGATCGGCCTGACCGGCGGCCCGGGATTCCTGCCCGACATGCGCCACCCCGGCCCGTTCGAGGCGATGAGTCTTGGTGCACAACAGACATGGTCGGTGGTCTCCACCAGCCTCTCCGAGCTCTGGCACATGCTGACCGGCGCGATCAGCTCCTGCAACCTGCGCGGCCCCATCGGAATCGCCGAGACGTCCGGCGCGGCGGCGAGCCAGGGCCTCGCCAGCTTCATCTGGTTCATCGCCGTCCTCTCTACCGCTGTCGGCATGATGAACCTCTTTCCTGTCCCGGTGCTGGACGGCGGGCATCTGGTCTTTCATGCTTGGGAGGCGGTGACGGGCCGTCCGCCTTCGGATCGGGCGCTCAGAATGCTCATGTCGGTGGGCCTCGCGATGCTGCTGACGCTCATGGTTTTCGCGCTCACCAACGACATCTTCTGTCCCTGACGGCAGGCGCCACGATCCATGGGCCTTTTCTGCCACGCGTGGCCTGCATTGGCGCGCGAGTGTTTTGACACGGACGCGCTTTCGGGCTAGTCAAAGTCAAACACAAAAAAGGGCAGAGCGGGGGCTTGCACATGGCGGAACGGAACGGGGCCCTCGGGGTGCGCCGCGATCGCTTGGGCGACCGGGCGCGAAGCGCCGCGATTTCGCTGTTTCTAGGGACGGCTGCGGCCTCGGCGCTGATGGTGCCGGTGGTCTACGCGCAGAGCTACAGCTTCTCCACCATCCGCGTGGTCGGCAACCAGTATGTCGACACGGCGACGATCTCCACCTATGCGGGGATTTCGCAGGGGCGGACGGTTTCCGCCGGGCAGCTGAACGATGCCTATCAGCGGATCATGAACTCCGGGTTGTTCGAATCCGTCGATCTGGAGCCGCAGGGTTCCACGCTGGTCGTACGGGTCACGGAATACCCGATGATCAACCGGATCGCCTTTGAGGGGAACCAGCGGATCAAGGATGAGCAGATCGCCGAAGCCGTGCAGTCCAAGGCGCGGCATGTGTACTCGCCCAGCCAGGCGGAGCAGGATGCCGCCGCGATCACCGACCTCTACCGTAACGCCGGCCGCGTCGCCGCGATTGTCGAGCCGAAGATCATCCGGCGGAGCGACAACCGCGTCGATCTCGTGTTCGAGGTTCGCGAAGGCGGCGTGGTGGAGATCGAGCGGATCAGCTTCAGCGGAAACCGTTCGTTCTCCGAAGGGCGGCTCCGGCAGGTTCTGGCCACGAAACAGGCTGGTCTGCTGCGGCGGCTCATCTCGTCCGACAGCTATGTCGAAGACCGGGTGGAGTTCGACAAGCAGCTTCTGACCGACTTCTACCGCTCGCGGGGCTTTGCCGATTTTCAGGTTCTCTCCGCGACATCCGAATTCTCCCGCGACCGGAACGCCTTCTTCCTGAACTTCAACTTGCGTGAGGGGCCGCGCTACACCGTGGGCCGCGTCTCCGTAGGCACCGATCTCCCCGATATCTCCGTGCCGGAGTTTCAGGAAGCGCTGCGCATGTCGTCGGGCGGCTACTACAACCCGACGGAGATCGACGCGAACATCACCCGGCTGGAACGGCTCGCGCTGCAGAAGGGCATGAACTTCGTCCGGGTGGAGCCGCGGCTGACCCGCGATCCGCAGAACGGCATCCTGAATGTCGAGTTCTTCGTGAACCGCGGCCCGCGCGTGTTCGTCGAGCGGATCGACATCGAGGGCAACCAGACCACGCTCGACCGGGTGGTCCGGCGGCAGTTCCGGGTGGTGGAAGGCGATCCCTACAACCCGCGCGAGATCCGCCAGACGGCGGAGCGTATCCGGGCGCTCGGGTATTTCTCCGACGTGCAGGCGAACGCACGGCCGGGCAGCACGCCCGAGCAGGTTATCGTCGATGTGGACGTGGTTGAGCAACCGACCGGCTCCCTCTCCTTCGGCGTGAGCTATGGGGTGGATTCCGGGGCGGGCTTCTCCGTCGGGCTTTCGGAGTCGAACTTCCTCGGCCGCGGGCAGACGGTCGCGCTGAACCTCAGCTCCGGAACGGAGGATACCAATACCTCCTTCACCTTCATCGAGCCGTTCTTCCTCGACCGCGATCTGCGGCTGCGGTTCAATCTCTATTACAACCGCGGCTCCACCTCGAACCGGATCCACTACAACACCCAGCGTGCCGGTATCGTGCCGTCGATCGAGTTCCCGATCAGCGAGCAGGGCCGGCTGGAACTGCGCTACCGTCTCTCGCGCGACAAGCTGACCAACGTGCCTTACGGCGATCCGGCGGCGAACGGCGATCCGACGATCAACAACACCGGCTCCTCCATGATCCTCCATCGGGAGGAGGATGAGGGCGCGCTTATCACCAGCGCGGTCGGCTATACCTACAAGTTCGACAACCGCACCACCGGCCTGACGCCGAACCGCGGCGTCTATTTCCAGTTCGGGCAGGATTTCCTCGGCGTCGGCGGCGATGTGAAGGCGATCACGACCACGGCGCTGCTCGGTGCGGAAATGAAGGTGATGAACGAGGATGTCACGCTCCGCGCAGAGGTGGAGGGCGGCAACATCCACATGCTCAGCGGGCAGGACAGCCGGGTGACGGATCGTTTCTTCCTGCGCGGCAAGATGCGTGGCTTCGAATCCTCCGGCCTTGGCCCCCGCGACCTCAGCGTATCGAACGAGGACGCGCTTGGCGGGAACATCTTCGCCGTCGCCCGTCTGGAGGCGGAATTCCCGCTTGGCCTGCCGCAGGAATACGGCATCTCGGGCGGGCTTTTCTGGGATGTCGGCTCGGTCTGGAGCCTCGACGATACGCAGGGCGGCCCTTATTACGGCTCCTGCCCGATCGCGAGTTGCGAGGTGGACGACAGCCTGCACTGGCGGTCCGCTGTCGGCTTCTCCGTGTTCTGGACGAGCCCGCTTGGCCCGCTGCGGTTCAACTTCTCCAAGGCGCTGGTCAAGGAGGATTACGACCGGGAGCAGAACTTCGACTTCACGGTTTCCACCCGGTTCTGACAGCAGATGCGCGCGCGACCGATCGCCTGCCTGATTTCCGCCGCTCTCTGGGGCGGCGGCGCGGCGGGGCAGGAGGCCGTGCCCGCTCCGCCGGTTCCGAATGTCTGGCCCGTGCCACATCCGGCTGCCGCCGTCACCCCGCTTCTGACCGTCGATCAGGAGCGGCTGTTTGCCGAAAGCGCCTTCGGGAAGGCTGCGCAACGGGCGCTGGAGGATGAGTCCCGCGCGCTCGCCGCCGAGAATCGCCGGATCGAAACCGAATTGGTGGAGGAGGAGCGCGCCCTGACCGACCTCCGCAAGACGCTTCCGGCGGATGATTTTCGCAAACGCGCCCAGGCGTTTGACGAGAAGGTCGTCCGCATCCGGCAGGAGCAGGATGCGAAGTCGCGCGATCTTGGCCGCCGGACGGATGAGGACAGGAAGCGCCTTCTGCAGGCGGCAGTGCCGATCCTCGCGCAGCTTGTCGCGGAGCGCGGGGCGGTCGCGGTTCTGGATGTGCGGGCAGTCCTCATCGCTTCAAGCCAGATCGATATTACCGATGACGCGATCACCCGGCTGGACACGGTGCTGGGGGAGGATTCCGGCGCGGAGGAGAAGTCGATACCTCCCGTCGAAGGTGCGCCTGGAACGCCCTGAGCGCGGCTTGTCAGCGCCGGGGGGAGTTGCTAGTCAGGCACCGACAGCCCGAGGAGGTTTCCGATGCCCGACACCGAGGCCGCCGAGGCCAAAACACCCGCGCCGAAGACCCGCCCCACCATACTGGAGGGGCCTGCTCCCGATGCGGATATCCAACTGGTTCAGCGGCTGATCCCGCACCGCTATCCTTTCCTGCTCATCGACAAGGTCGTGCAGATCGAGCTCAACCGCCGCGCCGTAGGCGTGCGGAACGTGTCGATCAGCGAGCCCGTGTTTCAAGGGCATTTCCCGGGCGTCCCGGTGTTTCCCGGCGTGATGATCGTGGAGGCGCTGGCCCAGACGTCCTGCGTGCTGGTCAGCCTGACGATGGACCTGCTGGACAAGAATGCTCTGGTTTACTTCATGTCCGTCGAGCAGGCCAAATTCCGGCGCAAGGTCATCCCGGGCGATGTGATGGAACTGGAAGTCGTCGTGAAGCGCGGCGGCGGGAAGGTCTGGAAGTTCGACGGCACCGCGCGCGTCGATGGGGAAATCGCCGCGCAGGCTGAATTCACCGCGATGATCGACCTCAGCCGGGCGCCCGCATGAGTATTGCCGCCTCCGCCATCATTCATCCGAGCGCCTTTGTGGAAGAGGGCGCCGTCATCGGCCCCGATTGCCACATCGGCCCGTTCTGCACCGTGGGTGCGGAGGTGACCCTGGGCCGGGGCGTCGTGCTGAAAAGCCATGCCGTTCTCACCGGCTGGACGGAAATCGGCGACGAGACCGTCGTTTTTCCCTTCGCCTGCATCGGAGAAATTCCGCAGGATCTGAAGTTCCGCGGGGAGCGGACGCGGCTGATCGTCGGTCGGCGCAATCGCATTCGCGAAGGTGTGACGATGAACACCGGGACCACTGGCGGCGGCGGCGTGACGCGTGTCGGCGACGACAACCTGTTCATGACGGGCGCGCATATCGGCCACGATTGCGAGATCGGCCATCGCACCGTGATGGCGAATCAGGTGGCCATCGCAGGGCACTGCCATATCGGCGACGATGTCATCATCGGCGGGCTGTCCGGCGTGCATCAATGGGTTCGGGTCGGGCAGGGCGCCATCATCGGCGCGGTGACGATGGTGACAAATGACGTCATCCCCTACGGTCTGGTTCAGGGCCCGCGGGGGGAGCTTGACGGGCTGAACCTCGTCGGGTTGAAGCGGCGCGGCGTGGAGCGGGCGGAGATTTCCGCGCTCCGGTCCGCCTATCAGGTGCTTGCCTCCGGCGAAGGCGCGTTCGTGGACCGGGCGCGGAAGCTCGCCGCGGAAACGGAAAGCGATCATGTGCGGCAGGTGGTGGATTTCATCCTCGGCCAGACCGACCGCTCCTTCCTGACGCCGCGATGAGCAGGGTCGCCATCATTGCGGGCACCGGTCGCCTGCCCGCGCTCCTCGCCGATACGCTTGAGACGCGGGAGGCGGGGTTCGTCCTTGCCGCCCTGCCGGGTGTCAGCGTCGAGGGGCGGGTTGTGGAGCCGTTCCGGTTCGAGCGTCTCGTGCCCTTCATGGACCGGCTGCATGAGCTCGACGTGGACCGGCTGATCTTTGCGGGCGGGCTTCGCCGTCCGAAGCTGGAACCCGATCAGTTCGACAGCCGCACGATGCAGCTCATACCCCGCGTGGCTGCCGCCATGCAGGGGGGGGACGATGCCATCCTGCGCGAGGTTCTGGCGATCTTTGAGGAGGATGGGTTTCGCGTCGTCGGCGCGGATGAGATCGCGCCCGAACTCGTGCCCGAGGCGGGTATCCTGACAGCCGCGCAACCTTCGTCTGCCGATGAACGGGACGTTGCCCGCGCGGCGGAGATCGTCCGTGCTATCGGAGCGGCGGATGTGGGGCAGGGTGCCGTTGTGGCGCAGGGCCTGTGTCTCGCGGCGGAATCGCTTCCCGGAACCGATGCGATGCTCGACTGGGTTGCCGGGATGCAGGGCCTGCGGCCCGATCCGGGCGGCGCGCGGGGCGTGCTCTACAAGGCGCCGAAACCCGGACAGGAGCGGCGCATGGATCTGCCCGCCATCGGCCCGCGCACGGTGGAACGGGCGGTCGCGGCAGGGCTTGCCGGCGTGGCCTTCGAGGCCGGCGGCGTCCTTCTGATCGACCGGGAGGAGATGGTGTCCATCGCCGATACCGCCGGCCTGTTCCTCTGGGCGCGGCAGCCGTGAAAGCCTATCTCGTCGCCGGTGAGCCGTCGGGAGACAGGCTCGGCGCGGCTCTGATGGCGGGGCTGAAGGCCCTTGTGCCCGAGATCGAATTCGTTGGGGTCGGTGGTCCCGGCATGGAGGCGGAAGGGTTGGCGAGCCTCTTTCCCATGGAGGAACTCTCCGTCATGGGGCTGATGGAGGTTCTGCCGAAGTATCGCCACCTTCTTCGCCGCAAGGATCAGGTCGTGGCCGACGTTCTCCGCCATCGGCCGGACGTTCTCATTACCATCGATGCGCCTGATTTCTGCCTCCGTGTCGCTGCGGGGGTGAAGGAGGTTCGTCCCGAACTGCGCACGGTGCATTACGTGGCGCCCTCCGTCTGGGCGTGGCGTCCCGGGCGGGCGAGGCGGATGGCGCGGATGATCGATCATGTCCTCGCCATCCTGCCCTTCGAGCCGCCCTACATGGAAGCCGCAGGCATGAGCTGCGATTTCGTCGGGCATCCCGTCGTGGCCGAACCGCAGGCCACGCCGGAGGAGGCATTGCGCTTCCGCCTCGCCCACGGCATCGCGCCGGAGGAGCCACTGCTCCTTGTCCTCCCCGGTTCGCGGAGGGGGGAGGTGGAGCGACTTGCCCCGGTTTTCGGCGAGACGATCGCCGCGTTGCCGGACCGCCCGCGCGTGGTGCTGCCCACCGTCCGCGGAGTCGCCGATCTTGTGGCCGAGGTAACCGCGCGCTGGCCCGTCAGGCCGTTGATCGTGCCCCCTGACGCGCCGGAAATGAAGCGGGCGGCGTTTGGTGCGGCGGACGCGGCCCTCGCCGCCTCCGGCACAGTGTCGCTGGAACTGGCGGCAGCGGATGTGCCCATGGTCATCGCGTATCGGTTCAACGCCCTCACATGGATGATGATCCGTAGGCTGGTAAAGATAGACACCGCGACTCTGGTCAATCTGGTGAGCGATACGCGCGCCGTGCCGGAGTTCATCGGCGAGAACTGCCGCCCGGAAAAAATAGCACCTGCGCTTGCAGAACTGCTTTCCGGCGGGCCGCTCCGCGCGGTGGAGGCAGAGGCGATGGCCACAACGATGGAGCGTCTTGGCCGGGGCGGGGAGCCGCCCGGGCTGCGCGCCGCGCGATCCGTGCTCCGCGTGACGCCCGCGTTGCTGGCAGGGGCCAAGCTGGCAGGGGCCAAGCTGACGGGGGCCTAAGCTGGCAGAAAGCCTAAGCTGACGGGGGCCTAACGACCCCGCCAGATCCAGCCGCCGCCCAGTACACGGCTGCCTTCGGGCGCATAGAACACACAGGCCTGCCCGGGGGAGACACCCTCTTCGGCGTTCAGCAGCTCCACTTCCGCTTCTGTCGCCGAAAGCGGGCGCAGAATCGCCTCGCGCGGCGGGCGGGTGGAGCGGACCTTTACCGCCACATGCCATTCGGCCTGCGAGGTAAAGGGCGCGTCGCCCAGCCAGTTGATCTCGCGGAGCGGCACCCGACGGGTCGCCAAAGCGGCGCGCGGTCCGACAATCACGCGACGGTTGTCCGGATCGAGCCTGATGACGTAAAGCGGCTCACCCGTCCCGCCGATGCCGAGCCCGCGCCGCTGCCCGACGGTGTAATGGATGACACCACGGTGCTCAGCCAGCACATTGCCGTCAACATCCACCACCTCGCCCGGATCGGCGGCACCGGGCCGCAGCTTTTCGATCACCGCGGCATAGTTTCCGTCAGGCACGAAGCAGATGTCCTGACTGTCGGGCTTGTCGGCCACCGGCAGGCCATAGCGCGCCGCAAGTGCCCGGGTCTCCGCCTTGGACGCCAGGTGGCCCAGCGGAAAGCGCAGGTAGTCGAGCTGCTCCGCCGTCGTGGAGAACAGAAAATAGGACTGATCGCGATTCGGATCCGCCGCGCGATGCAGTTCCGCACCCTGAAGACCCACCTTGCGTTGGATATAATGGCCGGTGGCCATGCAATCCGCGTCGAGATCCTTCGCGGTTTGCAGCAAGTCCTTGAACTTCACCCGCTCATTGCAGCGGATGCAGGGGACCGGCGTCGCACCACCCAGATAGGCATCGGCGAATTCGTCGATGACGGCCTCCCGGAAGGTGTTCTCGTAATCCAGAACGTAATGGGGGAACCCCATTTCCTCCGCCACGCGGCGCGCATCGTGAATGTCGCGGCCCGCACAGCAGGCCCCTTTCTTCGCAAGCGCCGCACCGTGGTCGTATAGCTGGAGCGTCACGCCCACCACGTCATACCCCTCGGTCTTGAGCTGTGCGGCCACCACGGAACTGTCAACGCCACCGGACATGGCGACGACGACGCGCGTTTCGGAAGGCGGCTTCGCAAAGCCGAGCGAGTTGACGGCAGTGTCTCTGGGCATGGCTGACCTCTGGGATTGCGCAGCAATATAGGAAAATTCGACAGACTCACAACCCATCGCTTCACCTGTCCTTAAGACCCCTACTTCTAAATGGTCAGGCCGGCAGCGACGTCGGTGGAGAGGAAGTCGAGCATGTATCTTAAAAAAGTGGGCGGACGGCGTACCGTGACCCTTCCCGATGGCACCATTCTCTCGCGCGCGGACCTGCCGCCGACCGATACCCGGCGCTGGGTTGCGAGCAGGAAGGCCCTGGTAGTGCGCGCAGTTACCTATGGGCTGCTGTCTCGGGAGGAGGCCATGGAACGCTACGCGCTTTCGGAGGAGGAGCTGGAGCTGTGGTCGAATGCGGTCGCCACCCATGGCGAAAGTGGCCTGAAAGTCACGACGATCCAGAGGTATAGACAACCTATGGTTGAATAATATCTATATTCATCCACGGTAACGTGTAATTAACCCTTCTACCGCAGGGTGAAAGCGTTAAGCCAACCGGAGGGATGATAATGCGAATTCTGCTGGTGGAGGATGATCCGACCACTGCGCGCAGCATCGAGCTGATGCTGAATCACGCGAACCTCAATGTCTATTGCACGGATATGGGGGAGGAGGGCATCGATCTCGCGAAGCTGTATGACTATGATCTGATTCTGCTGGATCTGAACCTGCCGGACATGAACGGTCATGAAGTGCTTCGCCAGCTGCGGATGGCACGGATCTCCACGCCGATCCTGATTCTCTCCGGTTCTGATGACACGGATTCGAAGATCAAGGGCTTCGGGTTCGGCGCGGATGACTACATGACCAAGCCATTTCACCGGGATGAGCTTATCGCGCGTATCCATGCGATCGTCCGCCGGTCCAAGGGGCATTCGCAACCGGTCATTCCGACCGGCAAGCTCAGCGTGAATCTGGATGCCAAAACCGTGGAAGTGGCTGGCCGCCCGGTGCACCTCACCGGCAAGGAATACCAGATGCTCGAACTGCTAAGCCTGCGTAAGGGCACGACGCTGACCAAGGAGATGTTTCTCAATCACCTCTATGGCGGCCTGGATGAACCGGAGCTGAAGATCATCGATGTCTTCATCTGCAAGTTGCGCAAGAAGCTGTCGGAAGCGACAGGGGGGCAGAATTACATCGAAACGGTATGGGGGCGGGGCTACGTGCTGCGCGATCCGCTGGAAGAAGCAATGCCGGTGAACGCCAAAGCGGCGCTCAGCGCCTGAACCACGGTTCCATTCCTCCCTTTCTCGCCCCACATAGGGAGGGAAAGGGGAAGACCATGCAATATTCACTCCTCGACCTCGCGCCGATCTGCGAGGGGCAGAGCATCTCCCAAGCCTTTGCGAACAGTCGGGATCTTGCCCGGCATGCCGAGAAATGGGGATACCACCGGTTCTGGCTTGCCGAACACCACGGCATGCCGGGTATCGCCTCTGCGGCGACGGCCGTTGTCATCGGCAACGTTGCCGGAGCGACGGAACGCATCCGTGTGGGGGCAGGCGGCATCATGCTGCCCAACCACTCGCCGCTTGTGATCGCCGAGCAGTTCGGGACGCTGGCGGAACTCTATCCCGGGCGTATTGACCTCGGTCTTGGCCGGGCGCCCGGCACCGACATGGCGACCGCGCATGCCCTTCGGCGCAGTCACGACAATGGCGACGGCTTTCCGCAGGATGTCGTTGATCTCATGCGCTTCATGGGGGAGGCCGATCCGTCTGCCCGTATTCGTGCGGTGCCGGGCGAAGGAACGCATGTTCCGGTGTGGATTCTCGGCTCAAGCCTCTTCGGCGCTCAACTGGCGGCCTATTTGGGGCTGCCATATGCCTTTGCCTCGCATTTCGCCCCTGCGATGCTGGCGCAGGCTGCGGAGACCTATCGGAGCAGCTTTCGCCCCTCCCCACACCTGGAAAAGCCGCATTTCATGATGGCGATAGGCATATTTGCCGCCGATACGGACGTGGAGGCGGATTATCTGCGCAGTTCGATGATCTTGTCATTCGCGCGCCTGCGCACCGGCCAACCGGGTAAATTTCCCCCGCCGGTCAGGGATATCGAACGCCAGATACCCGCTTCCGTTCGTGCTTCGGTGGGAGAGGCGCTGTCCTGCTCCGCTACTGGATCACCCGAAACCATCCGTCGGGAGTTGAGCGGGCTGATAGACCGGTATCGCCCTGATGAAGTCATGCTGACCGGGCAGATCTATGACCATGCTGCACGTTTGCATTCCTTCGACCTTGCAGCAAAGGCCATGCGGGAAATAGGCGCCGCCGCGATGGTCTAGTACCAAATGAAAAAGGGCCGGTCGTGATGACCGGCCCCTTTGTCTCGATAGCGACGCGCTTATTCGCGGTTGCCCATGAACTGCAGCAGGAACATGAACATGTTCAGGAAGTTCAGGTAGAGGCTCAGCGCACCCATGATGGCGGATTTGCCCAGCCATTCGGAGTCGCCGCCGGCCGCCATCTGCACATAGGTGGTCTTGATGTTCTGGGTGTCATAAGCCGTCAGTCCGGCAAAGATCAGCACACCGATTACCGAAATCGCGAACATCACCGCCGGCGAGCCGAGGAAGATGTTTACGATGGATGCAACGATTAGCCCGATCAGGCCCATAACAAGGAAAGTGCCCATGCCCGACAGGTTGCGCTTCGTCGTATAGCCGTAAAGGCTCAGACCGGCGAAGGCGATGGCGGTGACAAGGAACGTCTGCGCGATCGAGATGCCGGTGTAAGCGGCAAAGATATAGCTTATCGACAGGCCCATAAGCGCGGCGAAGAGGAAGAACACCCCTTGCGCGGCGGATTGGCTAAGCCGGTTGATCATGGCGCTGAAACCGAAAACCACGGCCAGCGGCGCAAACATCACCACCCATTTCAGCGGCGAGCCGAAAATCTGGGCCAGCAGCGCCGGGTTGGAGCCGACGAACCAGGCCACAATCGCCGTCACGCCGAGACCGGCGGACATAAGTCCGTAGACCTTGTTCATGTGAGCGCGAAGACCCTCATCGATCTGCGCGGTTCGGACACCCGCCTGACCCATGCGGACCGAATTGTAGTCTGCCATCAATTCCTCCATATATTCAGGGATCTCCCCGGTTCCGAACGGAGACCGGGCGATCTCCTTCAATATCGGTATGACGGCAATATGTTTCAAGCCGGTTAAGCCCCCGACTAAGCCCCCGGCCGCGAAGGCCGGGAACAGCCGTCTCAGCGCTGGCCGGTCAGCGCCGCCAGTGCCGCGGCGCATCCCAGGCGGGCCGTTTCACTTCGCCTTCCGCTTCGTGTCGCGTGAGCCCGATATCAGCGAGGAGCCTGTCGTCCAGAGCGGAAAGGTGCAGCCGCTGACGACGGAGGGATTGCGCGTCAAGCACGCGATCCGTGAGTGATTTCCGGGTGTTGCGGGCCGCTTCAGCATTCCTTGCGAAACGGCTGAAGGGAGCTGTGAATACACCGAACATGATCCGACCTCTTCTTTTGACCGGGGCCTTCCAACCGGTCTCCTACGATTTCTGTTGTCAGATATGATGCTTGGCGTGGTATAATGAAAACGAATGTTTGTGCTGTATGCCATCAAGGTGTGTGATGATCAGAAACCTCGATCTTGTCGCCCTGCGCTCATTTGTCACGGTGGCTGAATCCGGCGGCGTCACGCGCGCCGCCGGTCTGCTCAACCTGACCCAATCGGCGGTTTCCATGCAGATCCGGCGATTGGAGGACGCACTCGATCTTCAGCTCTTCTGCCGCAGCGCGCGGCGGATGTCGTTGTCGGCCGAAGGGGAGCAACTCCTTACATATGCGCGGAGAATGCTGGACCTGAATGACGAGGCGCTCGCCCGGCTGACTGCGGATGTCTATGAAGGCGAGCTGCGTATCGGTGTGCCGCATGACATCGTTTATCCGCAGATTCCGATGATCCTCCAACGGTTCGCCGCCCTTTACCCGCGAATGAGGATCAATCTCGTCTCCTCGTTCACGACCACGCTGAAAGCTTCCTTCGGACGCGGAGAGCTGGATTTCATCCTGACGACGGAGGAAAATGTGGGCGAGGACGGCGAAGTGCTGGCTGAGCGGGAGCTGGTGTGGATCGGTGCGCCGGGCGGAATGGCGGCGCAGAAGCGGCCGCTGCGGCTGGCGTTCGAGGAGCGCTGCAGGTTCCGGCCTCTGGCGATCGCGGCGCTCGATCGGGCCGACATACCGTGGGAAATGGCGTTCGACGGGCAATCGGAACATGTGATGGAGGCGACTGCGGCGGCCGACCTGGCCGTCACGGTGCGGATCGGCGGTGGGCTTCCGCAAGGTTGCGCTCCCGTCCCGTCGGAGGCCAATTTGCCGGATCTTGGCTGGACGCAGATCTGCCTCTATCGGGCCGGCGGCGGCAACAAGGAGATTCGCGACGCGCTCGCCCAAGCCTTCCGTCAGGCCTATGGAGGGCAGGGGTTGCGCGAGCCTCTCCGCCTGCATGTTGCAGAATAGGAAATAAGCAGCGACATTTTCGCTTTCTGCAAATGAAATGTGGAAAATGCCCTTGGTTTTTCTTCTAAAATTTTCCAAAAACCAGAGCGAACCCGCACAAACCTGTTCCCCCCTGAGTTGATAAAAGTTATAAAAGTAATTGCCGAGACTTTTTCTGTCTCCGGCATTCTGGTTGGCACGAAATTTGCTTATTTAGGTTATGGGCGCCGTTCGGTTTCCCGGTTAGTGAGGAGTGAGTGATGAAGCACCCCGTCGATGTGCATGTCGGCAAGCGCGTCCGCCATCGTCGTTGGATGGTCGGCATGACGCAGCAGCAGCTTGCGGACAAAGTCGGCATCAAGTTCCAGCAGATCCAGAAATATGAGACAGGGATGAACCGCATCAGCGCATCCCGTCTGTGGGATATCGCCGAGGCGCTCGCGGTACCGGTCAGCTTCTTCTTCGAAGGGCTGGAATCGGAAGCACCGGACAGGGTTGCCGAGGGCGACATCCTTGCCGACAAGGAAGCGCTTGAACTCGTCCGCTCCTACTACGCGATCCCCGAAAACCAGCGCCGCCGGCTGTTCGAACTTGCCCGTGTTCTCAGCGACGCGGCCTGAAAGCCGCCGGTTTGAAGGCTCCCCCCCATGTCCGGCCCGCTTGACGGGCCGGACATGGATCGCTACCGGCAATTTAACTGCCGGAGCATATCATGACGATTGACGCAGAAACCCGCGCCGCCCTCATCACAACGGCGGATGCCTTGGCCGATGCGGCCCGCGCAGCGACGCTGCGACATTTTCGCAGCTTCGACCTGTCCGCGGAGAGCAAGGAAACCGCCCGGTTCGATCCTGTCACCGTGGCGGACCGGCTGGCGGAGCAGGAGATGCGCGCCATCCTCTCTCGACAGCGCCCGCAGGATGCCATCCTCGGAGAGGAATTCGGCCGCACGGCGGGCAGCAGTGGCCTGACCTGGGTGCTCGACCCGATCGACGGTACGCGCGGCTATCTTTCCGGCACGCCGACCTGGGGCGTGTTGATCTCCGTTGCCGATGCTGATGGCCCTGTGTTCGGGCTGATTGACCAGCCCTATATCGGCGAGCGTTTCCGGGGCGGTCTCGGCGTGGCGGAGATGGACGGCCCGCAAGGGCGGCGGGCCCTGCAGACACGTGCGCCCCGCCCGCTTTCGCAGGCCATCCTGTTCTCGACCTTTCCCGAAGTCGGCACCCCCGAGGAAGGGGAGGCTTTCCGGCGAGTATCGGAAGCCGCGCGCCTCACGCGCTACGGGATGGATTGCTACGCCTATGCGTTGGTTGCTGCCGGGCAAATCGACCTCGTGATCGAAGCGGGCCTGCAACCCTATGATGTGCAGGCCCCCATCGCGGTGATCGAAGCGGCGGGCGGCATGGTGACCGACTGGCGCGGAGGGCCCGCGCATGAGGGCGGGCGCATCCTTGCCGCCGCCAATGCGGAAATCCATGCCGAAGCACTGGCGTTGTTGAACGGCGGCTGATCGCAGGGGCGCGACGCGCCGGTCAGGCGATAGGCGTCCAGACAACCATATCGATCCGGGGAGCACCGGTCGCGAGCATCACCAGCCGGTCGAACCCCAGCGCGATACCGCTCGCGGGAGGCATCTGCGGCAGGGCTGCGAGAAAATCCTCGTCCAGAGGGTAGCGCTCGCCATAGACGCGCTGTTTTTCGTCCATTTCGGCAATGAAACGGCGCCGTTGTTCGATGGCATCCGTCAGTTCGCCGAATCCGTTGGCCAGTTCGACCCCGCAGGCGTAAAGCTCGAACCGCTCCGCCACCCGCATGTCATCGGGCGCCCTGCGGGCCAGCGCCGCCTCCACCGCCGGATAGCGGTCGAGAACGGTGGGCCGGCCCAGCCCCAGATGCGGCTCCACCCGTTCCACAAGAATGCGGGAGAGGATGTCTGACCAGGTGTCATCTTCCGCAACACGCGTGCCGATCATGCGCGCGGCGCTGGCCAGAGACTCGCGATCCGGCTGGCCGTCGGGAGACAACGTCGCCAGCAGGTCGATCCCGGCATGGCGGTCAAAGGCGTCGGCCACGCTCAACCGCTCCGGGGGTGCAGAGGGATCGCAGGTCCTGTCGCGAAAGCGGAACAGCGTCGCGCCCGTCGCCGTCGCCGTCGCCGTCGCGGCGAGGCGCATGATCTCCGCACAATCCGCCATCAGCTGCTCATAGGGCGCGCCCGCGCGATACCATTCCAGCATGGTGAATTCCGGGCTGTGCAGCGCGCCGCGTTCCCGGTTGCGCCAGACATGGGCAAAGGCGGCGATGCGCGGTTCTCCCGCTGCCAGCAGCTTCTTCATCGCGAATTCGGGGGAGGTGTGCAGATACATCGGACGCGCCTCGCCCGCATTGCCGATGGCCTGCGTGGCAAAGGCGTGGAGATGTGCCTCGTTCCCGGGAGAGACCTGTAGCGCCGCGGGGTCGACTTCGACGAAATCCTGTGCCGCGAACCAGCCGCGCAGTGCGGCCTGAATGCGGTTCCGGGCCAGAAGCAGGGGGCGGCGGTCGGCGTGGCGGTCGGGTGTCCACCAGGGCGTATCGGTCATGGGCGGAGTGTCCTGCGGCTTTCGGCTGGAATTTCCGGGCAGGATGCGCTAGGGCCTCCGGCCAAGTGGCGGGGGCTTACGCGGCCCGCTGCCAAAGCTCAAGGACAAGATCAAGGGAAAACCCGTGAAAGTCATCGCCTCCTCGCTCCGCAAGGGCAATGTCGTCGAACTGGAGGGTCGGCTCTATGTCGTCCTCAAGGCCGAGAACTTCCATCCCGGCAAAGGCACGCCGACCACCTCCGTGGACATGCGCCGCATCTCCGACGGGGTGAAGGTTGCCGAACGCTGGCGCACCACCGAGATGGTGGAGAAGGCTACGGTGGATGAGCGTGAATACGACTTCCTCTACGAGGACGGCGAAGGGTTCCACTTCATGAACCCGGACAACTACGAGCAGCTTACCGTCTCCGCCGATGTGGTAGGCGACGACAAGGTGTTCCTGACCGACGGGATCAAGGTTTATCTGCGGACGTTTGAAGGCGTCGCCATCGCCATGGAACTGCCGCAGAAGCTGGTCGTGGAGATCGCGGAAACCGAGCCGGTGGTGAAGGGGCAGACCGCCTCCTCCTCCTACAAGCCCGCGCTGGCCACGAACGGCGTGCGTGTCATGGTCCCGCCGCATATCGGGGCGGGCACGCGCATCGTCATCTCCACCGCCGACAACAGCTATGTGGAGCGTGCGAAAGACTGATCTTTCGAGCGGCTTGAAGATCAAAGGCTGCCGGGGAGAACCGGCAGCCTTTTTCATGCGCGAGAGCGAAAACCGCGGGATGGTTTTCGCAGACCGCAGACCGCAGACCGCAGACCGCAGACCGCCAAACTTCATACTCCAGCAGGCTGCTGAAAAAGTCCTGAAGTGTAATGCCTATGTGCCGGAAATCGGAAGATCGGCCCGGAAATGCCCGGAAGTCTATAGTTTTCCGGCTGGATTTGGTCAAATTGCGAAGGATTTCCGCTCCAACACAGGCCAAAAGTCTTTTTCAGCAGCCTGCCAGGGGCGGACAAGCGGCTTAGGCCTTTTACGGCGCTTCCGGGGTGTAGCCTGCATCGCGGATGACCTCAGCCGCCCGGGCGGCATCGCCTCTCACCGACACCAGATGACGGGGAAGATCGATCTCCACCTCCGCCTCCGGCATGGCCTGCGCGAATGCCTTTTGGATCGTCGCGACGCAATGTCCGCAACTCATGTCATTGACGATGAAGTTCTGCATGGACGCCTCCTGTCTCTCCCTCAGATATGGTCCTTCCAGTTGGGGGAAGGTCAAGAGGCGCCCTGATCAGCCCTGCAGCGCGCTGATCAGGGGCGCCGCCAGATCACGGAGCCAGCTTCGCGCGGCGTTCACATTCTCCACATAGGTGGTGATGTAGGGCGCGAGACCCGGCATATCCTCCGCCAGACCCGGGCCGACGATATAAAGCGCGACGAGACAAGCGACGAGCAGGAGGCCACAGGCAAATCCGATGTGGAAGCGCCGCCGGCCGCGCTCGCTTTCCTCCTCGTTGACAAAATCCTCCAACGCCTGGTTCACCGGCATGTCAACCGGGCCGGGAGCCGGTTCCCAGTTGCGGGGACGGGTAGGGGAGGCCACGGGTTGCGCAGATTTCGCCGGTGACGGCACGGCGGCTTCGCGAGGCGCGGTATCCTGCGGCTGCCCCCGCTCTTGCGGCCGTTCCATGCCCTGCGACTGGCCCACATCCTGCGGCTGGCTCACGTCTTGCGGTCGGCCCACATCCTGCGCTTCGCCAATGGCGGGAGCACTCGGAGGGGCGGCGGGCGTCGGTTTCGGGGGCTGGAGCGTCGCCTGCGGGGCGGGGGTCTCGGCTTCGCTTTGGTGATTCGCGCTGCGACGCGCCTCCGCCTCGCGGGCGGCCTCTTCCCGCAGGACGTTCAGCACGCCCTCGTCCACCGGCCTCCGGGGCAAGGGAGCGGGAGTTGCGGATGTCGCATCCTCCCGCGTCTGGAACCAACTGTGGCCGCATGCGGCGCATTGCACCTCCCGCCCCTGGGGGGGGATCGCCGTATCGGAAATCTCGTACTGCGCACCGCAGTTCGCGCAAATCAGCCGCATCTGCCCTCGACCCGCGTCTCGCGGTGGATCCTAACTTTGCGCTGTTGTAACAAGGCGCCGACGTCAATCCAACCCCGGCTCTACCGGTGGATGAAACGTCCAGTGCGGTCGCAGAAACCGCGCCGGCGCGGGGCCGGGCAGCATCGGAGAAGTCGTTGATCGAATTTCAGAACGTCGCCTACAGCTATGGCGGAGGGGAGTTGCTGGCCGACATGTCACTGCGCCTTGCTCCCGGATCGTTCCACTTCCTGACCGGGCCTTCCGGCGCGGGCAAGACCACGTTCCTCAAGCTGTGTTACGGGGAGCTTGTGCCGACCAGCGGCGCGCTGCGCATCTTCGGAGAGGATGTGACCGGCCTTCCGCGCGACGCCGTCGCCGACATGCGCCAGCGGATCGGTGTCGTGCATCAGGACTGCCAGTTCCTTGACCACCTGCCGCTGGCAGAGAATATCGAACTGCCGCTCACCGTCGCCGGACGGGGGGAGGAGGCGGAAGCCTATCTTCAGGAACTGCTGGCCTGGGTCGGCCTGTCCCGTCATGCGGAGGCGCTGCCGCCCGAACTCTCCGGCGGGGAGCGGCAGCGCGCGGCGCTGGCGCGGGCGATCATCACCTCTCCCGACGTGATTCTGGCCGACGAGCCGACGGGCAACGTGGACTGGGACATGGCACAGCGTCTGATATCGTTGCTCATCGAACTCAACCGGATGGGCAAGGCCGTGGTGATCGCCACCCATGACATGAACCTGATCCGCTGGGCCAAGGGGCGGGTAGCGGCGCGCGTGCTCCGCATCCGGGGCCGCCGGGTGCAACTTGCGGGGGTGGACCTGTGAACGCGTTGACCGCCTATCTTTCCTCCCTCCTCGCCCTTCTCCAGCCGGACGGCGCGTCCGACCGGGTGGTGCCGCCCTCCGGCAATGCGGCGAAGCTCACGCTGTTCACCGCTGCGGCCATGGCTTTCCTCGCCGTCTTTGCACTGGCGCTGTCCACTGCGGCGGGGCGCATCGCCGCGGACTGGTCCTCCGCGCTTGACGGGTCGATCACGCTCCGTATCTCCGCCCCGGAGGAGGAGATGGCCCGCCAGACGGAGACCGCGCTTTCCGTTCTTGCCTCCACTCCGGCCGTGTCTGGCGCGCGCGCGCTTTCGGCGGATGAGGCGCGTGCCCTGCTGGAGCCGTGGTTCGGTCCCGATCTCCCCGTGGAGGAGCTGCCGATCCCTCAGCTCATCGAGGCCCGCACCGTCAGCGGTTTCGACATCGATGCGCTTCGCCTCCGGTTGAGTGCCGAAGTGCCGGGCGCGGTGGTGGACGACCACAGCCGCTGGCGCGCACCGCTTGTTTCGGCCGCGAACCGGCTGCGTCTTCTGGGTGTCGCCTCCGTGCTGGTGATCGGCGCGACGACGGCGGCGATGATCGCGCTGGCCGTGGGCGCTGCGCTTTCGGCCAATGCGCAGACGATCCGCGTGCTCCGGCTGGTGGGCGCGCGGGACAGCTATATCGCGCAAGCTTTCGTGCGGCGCTTTACCTTTCGGGCGCTCGGCGGCGCGGCGGTGGGCACCGTGATTGCACTGCTCGCGCTGGCGCTGCTGCCCTCGGGGGAAGATGCGGTGCTGAAAGGGCTGGGCTTCCATGGCGCTGGGTGGCTCTGGCCGGTGCTCGTTCCGCTGGCCGCAGCCGCGGTTGCGCTTGCCGCGACCCGGACGGCGGCCTTGAGGACATTGCGCGGCTTCCAATGATGCGGCGGTTCCTGCCTCTCCAGTATCTCCTCTCGGTCGTGTTCATCGCGCAGATGTACGTGATGATGGCGGTGATCGCGGTGGTGTTCGCGCCCGCGGTCCTGCTGCGGCGGGAGGTCGCCTATACCGCCTGCCGGACCTATTGTCGCTGGGTCCGGTGGTCGGCGCGCTGGATCGTCGGGCTGTCCTCCGAAATCCGGGGCGATGTGCCGGAGGATGAGGTTCTCATCGCCTCCAAGCATCAGTCGTTCTTCGATATCATCCTGATCGTCTCCGCCGTGCCGCGGCCGAAGTTCGTGATGAAGAAGGAACTGCTCCGGGCCCCCATCGTCGGCTTCTATGCCAAGCGCATCGGCTGTGTTGCAGTTGATCGCGCCAAGCGGGGCAAGGCGCTGCGCCAGATGGTCGCCCAGGTGGCGGCGGGGCGGTCCATGCCGGGGCAGCTCATCATCTTCCCGCAGGGCACCCGCGTCGCTCCCGGCGCGACAGAGCGCTACAAGGGGGGCGCCGCCGCGCTCTATCTGGAACTGGGAGAGGATTGCGTTCCCGCGGCGACGAATGTCGGCGTGTTCTGGCCGCGGCATGGGGTGCTCAGGCGTCCGGGTCACGCTGTGCTGGAATTTCTGCCGCGCATCGCGCCCGGCCTTGAACATCACGCCTTTCTGGAAACACTGGAGCGGAGGGTCGAAACCGCTTCCGATGCGCTGATGCGGGAGGCAGGTTTCCCGGTGCGGGAGACGCTGACATGAAAACCATCACCGATATCACGGCGCTGGAAGCGCTCTACGGCATGCCTGCGCCCGCCGCCGCCCGCAAGGTCACGCCAGGCCTGACGCCGGAGTATCGCCGCTGGGTGGAGGCATCGCGTTTCTGCCTGGTGGCGACGGTCGGGCCGGAGGGCACGGACTGCTCTCCGCGCGGCGACGACGGGTCGGTGGTCAGGATCGCCGATGACTGGACGCTCTTCCTGCCGGACTGGAAGGGCAATGACCGGATCGACACGCTGCGGAACGTCGTGCGCGATCCGCGCCTCTCCCTGCTGTTCATGGTGCCGGGTTCCAACAACGTCCTTCGCGTGAACGGGCTTGGCGCTGTCACGGCGGACGACGATCTTCGCGAGAGTTTCGCGCGAAAGGGCGTGCTGCCGCGCAGCGTCCTGATCATCGAGACGCAGGAAGTCTACTTCCAGTGCGCGCGGGCGATCATGCGGTCCCGCCTGTGGACGGCGGGGGATGAGGCGGCTGGCCTGCCCACGCCGGGAGAGATGCTCGTCGCCGCGACCGCCGGGCAGGTGGGCGGGCCGGAATATGACCGGACATGGCCGGAGCGCGCGGCGAAAACGATGTGGTGACCGGAGATCGGGCATGTCCGCGCATATGGACGCGTCGAACATGCCTGTGCCGTGCTTTTCTTTTCGTTTCAGACTGCGCGCCTGAACCCGTTCCGTTCAGGCAGCGAGGCTCTTTGAGCCCATGTCGAGGAACTTCCGCCGCCGCTCCCGGATCAGATCCTCGCGACCCATGCCGTCAAGCTCGCCCAGCATCGCCGCGATGGCCTTGCCCACACCGTCGATCGCCGCTGCCGGGTCACGTTGTGCGCCGCCGAGCGGCTCCTTCACGATGCGGTCGATGACGCCGAGCTTGTGGAGATCCTGTGCGGTCAGCCGCAGGGCCTCCGCCGCCTCGCGCATCTTCTCCGCATCCTTCCACAGGATGGAGGCGCAGCCCTCCGGCGAGATCACCGAATAGACGGAGTGTTCCAGCATGGCGAGCCGGTTCGCCGTGGCAAAGGCCACAGCGCCGCCCGAGCCACCCTCGCCGATCACCACGCAGACCAGCGGCACGCCGATCTTGAGACACCTTTCCGTGGACCGCGCGATGGCCTCCGCCTGTCCGCGTTCCTCCGCCCCCTTGCCGGGATAGGCGCCGGGCGTATCCACCAGCGCCACCACCGGCAGCCGGAACCGGTCGGCCAGATCCATCAGCCGGATCGCCTTGCGATACCCTTCGGGCCGCGCCATGCCGAAGTTGCGGTCGATCCGGGTGGAGGTGTCATGCCCCTTTTCCTGACCGATCACGACCACCGGGCGATCGTTGAACCGCGCGAGCCCGCCCATCACCGCGTGATCGTCCGCGAAGCCGCGGTCACCGGCGAGCGGCATCCAGTCGCTGAACAGGGCCTCAATGTAGTCCTTGCAATGCGGCCGGTCCGGGTGGCGTGCGACGAGACATTTCTGCCAAGGCGTCAGCCCCTTGTAGAGATCGCGCAGCAGCGTCTCGGCCTTCTTGTCGAGGGCGGCGGCCTCCTTCTCGACATTCGTCTCCGGGTTGGCGCGCGCCATGTTCCGAAGTTCCTCCGCCTTGCCCTCGATCTCGGCCAGAGGCTTTTCGAATTCGAGATAGGTCATCCTGTGCTCCGCTTGGGTTTGACGGCTATATGGACCGAGGTCGGGCCGAATGCAACTTTCCGCCCCTTCTCCTACCGGGGGCGGGCGGCCTTCTCGGCGATGCCGGAGGTGCCTTCGCGCCGCTCCAGTTCTGCCATGACGGCGGAGAAAGGCACATCGCGCGCGGTCAGCATGACGAGCATGTGATAGAGCACGTCCGCCGCCTCCGACGCGAGGCGCTCCCGGTCACCCCGCACGGCCTCGATGATGGCCTCCACCGCTTCCTCGCCGAATTTCTCGGCGCATTTCTCCGGCCCGCGGGAAAGCAGCTTTGCCGTCCACGAGCTTTCGGGATCCGCGCCTTTGCGGGCCTCCACCGTGGCGGCCAGACGTTCGAGCGCGGTCATGCGAGCCTCATCGGAATACCGGCGGCGGCCATGTGCTCCTTGGCCTCGCGGATCGTGTAGGTGCCGAAATGGAAGATGGAGGCGGCGAGCACGGCAGAGGCATGGCCCTCCGTCACGCCTTCCACCAGATGGTCCAGCGTGCCGACGCCGCCGGAGGCGATTACGGGGATGGAGACCGCATCCGCCACGGCACGGGTGAGCGGGAGGTTGAAGCCTGCGCGCGTGCCGTCCCGGTCCATCGAGGTGAGAAGGATCTCGCCCGCCCCGCGCTCGGCCACCGTGCAGGCAAACTCCACGGCGTCGATCCCCGTGGACTTGCGGCCGCCATGGGTGAAAATCTCCCAGCGACCCGGCTCGACCGTCTTGGCGTCGATGGCAACCACGATGCACTGGCTGCCGAAATGGTCTGCCGCGCGGGCCACGACATCCGGGTCGGCCACTGCGGCGGAGTTGAAGGACACCTTGTCCGCGCCCGCCAGCAACAGCGCGCGCACATCCGCAGGCGTCCGCACGCCGCCACCCACCGTCAGCGGCATGAAGCAGCGCTCCGCCGTGCGGGTTACGAGGTCATACATCGTGCCGCGGTTCTCATGCGTCGCGTGGATGTCGAGAAAGCACAGCTCATCCGCCCCGGCGGCGTCGTAGGCTTCCGCCGCGGCGACGGGATCGCCTGCATCCACCAGATCGACGAAGTTGACGCCTTTCACCACGCGACCGTCGGCCACGTCCAGACAGGGGATAATGCGGGTCTTGAGCATGCTGAAAATCCTTCCCCGCGCGTCTTAGCGCAAAGCGGCGTCCGGGCCAATGGGCTGTGCCGGGGCATGACCGTCAACATCGATAGGGCCGGTTGCGGAGGGCCTCGGACCTTGCGATGCTGCCCGCCAAAGGGAGCAGATGATGCACTGGCTTTTGATCTATGATTACGTGAACGATTATCTGGAGCGCAGGGAGGCGCTGCGGGCAGATCATCTGGCCCATGCGCGCGCGGCCGTGGCGCGGGGAGAGCTGGCTCTGGGCGGCGCCTTTGCCGATGAACCGCCGGGTGCGGTCATCATCTTCCGCGCGCCCTCACGGGAGGTCGTCGAGAGGTTCGCGCGGGCCGACCCCTATGTGACCGGCGGTCTGGTGAGGGGCTGGACCGTCCGCCAATGGACGACCGTCGTGGGAGAAGGGGCGATGACGCCCCTCTGATCAGCCCTTGAGGACCGCCAGCGCCTCACCAAGATCAATGGCGCCGTCGTAAAGCGCCCGGCCGGAGATTGCGCCATTCAGCGGCGCCCCGGATCCTTTCAGGGCGACGAGATCCGCGATGGAGGAAACCCCGCCCGAAGCGATCACCGGGATCGACACCGCCAGCGCCAGCGCGGCGGTGGCGGCGACGTTCGGCCCCTGCATCGCCCCGTCGCGGTCGATATCGGTGTAGATGATCGCAGCCACGCCCGCATCCTCAAACGAGCGGGCGAGGTCGGTGGCCTGCACCTCCGTCTCCTCCGCCCAGCCACGGGTTGCAACCCGGCCGCCGCGCGCGTCGATCCCCACGGCAACCTTGCCCGGAAAGGCGCGCGCCGCCTCCCGCACAAGCTCCGGTTTCTCCACGGCCACCGTCCCGAGGATCACCCGCGCCAGCCCGCGATCCAGCCAGCGCTCGATGGTGGCCATGTCGCGGATGCCTCCCCCGAGCTGCGCGGGAACGTCAACCGCCGCCAGAATCGCCTCCACCGCCTCGGCGTTGACCGGATGGCCCGCAAAGGCGCCGTTCAGATCGACCAGATGCAGCCATTCGCACCCTGCGGCCACGAAGGCGCGCGCCTGTGCGGCCGGATCGTCGGAAAAGACCGTCGCCTGCTCCATCGCACCCTTGTAAAGGCGCACACATTGCCCGTCCTTGAGGTCGATCGCCGGATAAAGGATCATCTGCGCCCCTTTCGAGAAACTTCGCCCGCCTGATAGCCGGAAGCCACCCCGACGGGAAGGGGCGAAGGCCGCGGCCCGGAAACGACCTCGCTCCCCTTGACCCCACGTCCAGACTTGCGCGGCTGTGGCGTCATGGCAGCATCCGCCGGAGGAGAGGGAGGATCATCATGGAAAAATCGCGTTGGAGCCGGAGGTCGGGGAAAACGGCCGACAGGAGGGGGGAGCCGGAGGCATCACCGGCCGGCAAAGCTTGTCGGGCTGGCTGGCGGGCCGGCTGGCGCACCGGCCTTGCCGTCATCGGCTTGTCCGTGATGACAGGCGGGGCGATGACGGGCGGCGCGGCCTTCGCCGCGGATCCCGTGCAGGGGGCTTGGCTCACCCAGCCGGACGATAACGGCCATTATGGACGGGTGGAAATCGCGCCCTGCGGCGACCGGCTCTGCGGCACGCTGACCGCCGCGTTCGGGGCGGATGGTAAATCGGTGCCCTCCGACCGGATCGGAAAGCGGATCGTCTGGGACATGCAGCCGGCGGGCGGCGGCCGCTATGAAAACGGTCAGATCTTTGCCCCGGATCGTGGCAAGACCTATGCGTCCAAGATGAGCATGGCGGGAGACAAGCTGACCGTTTCGGGCTGCGTGCTCATCCTCTGCCGCAGCCAGGTCTGGTCGCGGGCGAAGTGAACAGCCGGAGAGGCTGACGTACGGGAAGCCCGGTCCCGCTTTGTCTGTGACACGCGTTCGTCAGCCATCCATGCTGCGGAGGGCCAGCTCCCCCGATGAAATCAGGTCGCGGATGCGTGTGACCACGGCATTCTGAGCCTTTTCGGTTTGTTTCAGCGCGCTCTCCGGCAAGAGCGCGATCTCTTCCGTCAGCCCTGAAGCAAGGCGCTGGGATATGTTCTTGAGAATGAAGGCGGAACTGGCGCTTTCCGGCCCACGCGTTCCCGCGAGGGCGAGGAGAAGGTCGGTCTGATCCACGCCCCGGACAATACGGGCGACATCGCGCGGTTCGATGCGCTCGGGAATGTCGGCATAGGTGAAGATCGCGCGCCTGACCCGGCCGGCCAGTTCCGCATCCTCCTCCTCCAGCCCTTTCAGCACATCTTCCCGTGTCTCGTTCGCGGAGGAGTTCAGGATGGCTCCGATCCGCTCCACCGGACCTTCGTCGAAGGCGGCGCGGGCTTGCGCTTCGATCGGGGCGGCGAGGGTGGCGCCGATGCGGGCAACCATCTCCGGCGCGATGCCCCCTGTCAGTGACATGGAATAGGCCAGCCGCCGCGCGCGATCACCCGGCAGCTTGCCGAGCAGGGTGGCGGCCCGCCCGGTGGGCAGCTTGGAGATGAGCACCGCGCCGACCTCCGCGCTTTCGCGCTCCAGCAGTGCGAGCAGCGGCTCGTCCGCCTGCGCGAGCACGAGATCCCAAGGGTCGTTTACCTCTCCCGTACGCGCAAGGCGGCGGAGGCGGGTGATAGCGGGCGTGCTGAGTTGATCGGAAAGCAGGTTCAGGGCCCCCTCCAGCCCACCCGGAAAGGCGAGTCCCACCGCCTCCAGCTCCGCCACGAATTCCTCGATCACCGAAACCAGCGTCTCCCTGTCCACAAGCCGGAGCCGCGCAAGCTCCCTTGTGAGGGATTCCTGCATCCCGACGGGCAGGCTGGAAAGGGGCACCTCCGCCCCCTCGGCCAGCAGGAGGCGCACCATGATCGCGGCTTTCTGTGGGCCGGACAGGATCTTGCGCGCGGGGGCGGGTTGGACGGGAGAAATGGCGAGGGCGGCGGCGGACATCGATTCTCCTACAGTCTGGAAAGTCCACTCTGCCACCCGCGGGTTAACGCCCGATTAGCGGGCCGCGCGGATCGTCACGGTCCGGCCGGAACAGGTTTGTTGCGCAGTTCCGCCGCCAGTTTCCGCTTGAGCCTGTCGATTCCCGGTGCAGTCCAGCCGGGCGGCTCCGTCAGCGCGACCCAGCCATCCACGTAATGTTCCGGCGCGAAGACATGCCCGTAACCCATTGGCGTTGTGGTGGCCGTCATCATGTCCAGCACGAGTTGCAGGAACGTGACTATCGGGTACCACCGAAGTTGCGGCGATACATCGGGCCCCCGATCCCCCAGCCATTCGGGGGAGGTATAGGCATAGGAGGGGCTGAAGAAAGTGATCGGATCGGACGCGTATTGCAGATAGATGATGCGAATCAGCCCCCATGGCGCCGTCGCCTCGTTCAGATGGTTCTTCTGGTTGGTGAACCGCACGAGCGAGCCGTCCCGTACCTCGGGCAGCCAGGCGGGACTGCCGGGGTTGCGGTCGTTGGTCATCTGCCGCCATGTCGGGGTCGGGAAGGGCGGACCGGTCCAGAACGCGCCCTGAAACGGATCGTCGATCACCGTGAGCAGGTTGGCCGACAGGTCGGAGTTCAGTGCGCCGAGGCTCAGCCCGTGGAGATACAGCCGCGGCCGGGCGTCGCGGGGCAGGCGGTGCCAGTAGTCGTAGATCAGGTCGAACACGGCGCGCGCGGTTTCGTCGCCGATATCCGGGTCCACAAGCAGCGCGAGCCAGCTCGGGAGGTGCGAATACTGCACGGTGACCGTCGCGACATCGCCGTTTTCGAGATACTCCAGCGCCCGCTGGCTAGCCGGGTCCAGCCAGCCGGTGCCCGTCGGCGTTGCGATGACCAGCACGGAGCGCGTGAAGCCGCCGACGCGGATCAGCTCCTCCAGGGCGAGCTGCGCCCGCTCCCGCACCGTCTCGGCTGAGGCGACACCGACATAGACGCGAAGCGGTTCGAGCGCCGGACGGCCCGTGAACGCCGCGATATCGCTTTGCACGGGCGGCGATGTGACGACCTCGCGCCCCGCACGGCCCAGTGTCTTCCACTCGATGAGAGAGGCGGGGCTCCCGGTCTTGCCCGGTTCTTCCGGCGCGCGGATCCCGTCTTCCACCAGCGTGTCGAACTGCCGGTAGGAGGCGTCCAGCGCGCCGACCGCCTGACTGACCAGCACGCCATTGCCGATCATCCAGAACATCGCGGAGACCAGCACCAGCGCCAGGATGTTGGACACCCGCCTCGGCACATGGCTGCTGAGGTAACCCGCCACCCAGCGGATCATCAGCGCGAAAAGCCGCGCGATGAGCACGAGGATGAGAAAGATCGCCAGCGCGATGCAGCCCACCGTGTAGGGCCGCGATGTCTCCACCGGTGACAGCCCCATGAGCACGCGGATGGAGTTCTGCCATTCGGAAGCGTTCCACAGGAAGAACAGCGCGATACCGCCGCAGGCGACGCTTGCCGCGATCTTCAGTGCGAGCACGTCCCAGCCGGTCCGGTTCGTCGGAAGCTCCAGATAATCCCAGAGCCAGCGGAGGAACACGCCGATCCCGTATCCGAGCGCTGCCGACATGCCTGTCAGCACCCCCTGAAAGACAGGATTGCGGGGAATGAGGCTGGGAGCGAAGGAGGCCGCAAGAAACAACGTACCCAGCAGCACACCGAGACCGGAGAAACTGAGGGCGAACTGAGAGATATGCCTGCGCATGGACGCCCGCTGAGTGCTGTTCTGCACAGTGTAGCGGGTCAGGGGCGCTTCGGGCAAGCGGCGGAAAAGGTGCTTTCGCCGAACGCCGAACGCCGAGGGGAACGAACGCGGCCGTCGCTGCGTTGGACCGGATCGTTTCCCGCCGGGAAGAGGCCGATGGCACCGCGCGCGCTTTGGAAGGGCTTTCTCAAGATAGATGAGCTGGTGTGTCCCGTGGCGCTCCATGCCGCGGCCTCCACTGCGGAGCGCGTGTCCTTCCACATCATCAACCGCAAGACCGGTGACCGGGTGCGCCGGGAAATGGTGGATGAGGAAACCGGCAAGCCCGTCCCGCGGGAGGATCAGGTCAAGGGATATCGCACGGAGGAGAACCGCTACATCCTCCTCGACCCCGAGGAGGTCGCGAGCGCGGTTCCGAAGTCGGACAAGACGCTCGATGTCTCCGGGTTTCTGGCCTGTGACGAGATAGAGACGGAGTATTTCGACAAGCCGTATTACCTCACGCCGGCCGATAGCGGGGCGCGCGCAGCCTATGCGCTTATCCATGCCGGCCTTGTGCGGGAGTCGGCGGCGGCGATTGCCGACGCGGTGCTGTTCCGCAAGGAGCGGACCCTGCTGATCCGGGCGCATGATGGAGGCCTTGTCGCGCATACGCTCAAGTTCGACTATGAGGTGAGAAGTGCCTCTGATGCTTTTGATAAAATTGGAAATTATGATATCGGTGGCGAGATGCTCGACCTTGCCAAACACATCATCGACACCAAGCGCGGTGACTTCCAGCCAGAGGAGTTCGAGGACCATTACGACGCCGCTCTCGCGGAGCTGGTGCAGGCAAAGATCGCAGGCCGCGCCCTGCCCAAGCCCAAACCCCGGAAGGAGGAGAAGGTGGTCAACCTGATGGAAGCGCTCCGGCTCAGCGCGGGCGGGAAACCCGGGCCGAAAGCTTCTGCCAGGAAGGCAGCAAAGAAGCCTTCGCAGAAAAAGAGTGCCTGACCCATGGCGCTGGAGACCTACAACGCCAAACGGGATTTCACCCGCACCGCCGAACCGCAGGGGAAGACCGCAGCGGGCGAGGGCGGGCTTTACGTCATCCAGAAACACGATGCGCGGCGGCTGCATTACGACCTGCGGCTGGAGCTGGACGGCGTGCTGAAAAGCTGGGCCGTGACGCGCGGGCCGAGCCTCGATCCTGCGGAGAAGCGGTTGGCTGTCGAGGTGGAGGACCATCCGCTCGATTACGCGACGTTCGAAGGTACGATCCCGAAAGGGCAATACGGCGGTGGCAGCGTCATCGTCTGGGACAAGGGGCGCTGGCGGCCGGATTTCGACCCGCACGCCGGTTTGAAGAAGGGCCATCTGGAGTTCGAGCTGGAGGGCGAGAAGCTGCATGGCCGCTGGCATCTGATCCGCATGAAACCGCGCCGGGGGGAGAAGCGGATCAACTGGCTGCTCATCAAGGCGGAGGATGGCGACGCGCGGGAGGCGGGCGACATCCTGAAAGAGGCGCCACGTTCCGTCGCGAGCGGTCGGACGGTGGAGGAGGTGGGCAAGGGTCTCGGCAGCGCCGCGAAGGCTTCCAAGGGGACAGTTCAGGAGCGCACCAAGGTTGGCAAAACCGCGCCGCTCGTGTCCCGCGCGGCGCAGACGCGACAGAGAAAGCCGGAAAGCACGACCGATCGTCCGGGGCTCACCGAACGTAAGGGCGGGGGCAGCCGGGCCGGAAAGAAGCCGGGCCGGAAGGAAAAGTTGCCGGATTTCATCGAGCCGATGCTCGCCACGCTTGTGGCGCATCCCCCCGCGGGCGGCGACTGGCTGCACGAGATCAAGTTCGACGGCTACCGCCTGCTGGCCCGTCTGGAGAAGGGCAAGGTGCGCCTTCTGACTCGGAGTGGGCTGGACTGGACGGAGCGGTTCTCGGGGCCGCTGACCGGGGCGTTGGAGGGGCTGGCCGCGACCGCTGCGATGATCGACGGGGAACTGGTGGTGGAGAAGGCCTCTGGCGCCTCCGATTTCGGTGCGTTGCAGGCCGATCTGTCCGGCGGGCGCGCGGACAGGTTCGTCTATTACGCCTTCGATCTTCTGCATCTGGATGGGTATGGTCTGCGCGCCCTGCCGCTGGTGGACAGGAAGGCGGCGCTGGAGCGGCTGGTCCCCCGGGAAGGCCCGGTTCGGTTCAGCGCGCATTTCGACAACGACGGTGCCGATGTGCTCGAGCATGCCTGCGGGCTGAGGCTGGAGGGCATCGTCTCCAAGCGCGCGGCCTCGCCCTATGTGTCCGGGCGGGGGCGGGACTGGGTGAAGGCCAAATGCGCCTCCCGGCAGGAGTTCGTGATCGGCGGGTTCACGCAATCCTCCGCCACGCCGCAGGCCATCGGGTCGCTGGCACTGGGCGTGCAGGAGGCGGGGGCGCTGCGCCATGTCGGGCGGGTCGGGACAGGGTTCACGGCGGAGGTGGCGCATGATCTGTGGGTGCGTCTGACGGCTTTGGAAACGGACGACAGCCCGTTCAGCGCGCGGCTGGATGCCACCGCGCGGCGCGGGCTTCACTACGTCCGTCCCGAGCTGGTCGCGGAAGTCGAGTTCCGGGCATGGACATCTGACGGGCGCCTGCGCCACGCGGCCTTTCGCGGGTTGCGCGAAGACAAACCTGTAGGCGACATCGTGCGGGAGGAGGAAGCCGTGGAGCGTCCGGCAAGCGTGGAACTCACCCATCCCGACCGCGTGTACTGGCCGGCGGAGGGTGTGACGAAGGCGGATCTGGCCGACTACTACACGCGGGTCTGGCCGCGGATCGCCCCCTTCGTTACCGGCCGCGCGCTGGCGCTGCTGCGGTGCCCGGAGGGCATAGAGGGGCCGAGTTTCTTTCAGAAACACGCATGGCGCGGCATCCCGGAGCAGGTCCATCAGGTCAAGGATCCGAAGAACCCGGAGGAACCCTTTGTCGCGATTGACGATCTCGATGGGCTGATCGCGCTCGTCCAGTCTGCCGTGCTCGAGATCCACCCCTGGGGCTCCACCCTGCAGAGCTGGGAAAAGCCCGACATGATCGTGATGGACCTCGACCCGGGCGAGGGCGTCGCCTGGCCGGATATCGTCAGCGCGGCGGGCAAGGTGCGGGAGCGGCTGGAAGAGGCGGGGCTTGCAGCCTTCGTCAAGACCTCGGGTGGCAAGGGGCTGCACGTGGTCGCGCCGCTCACCCCGAAGGCGACGTGGCCCAGCGTGAAGTCCTTCACCAAATCGCTCGCGGAAGCGATGGCCGCGGACGAGCCGGAGCATTTCGTGGCGACGATCAGCAAGGCCCGGCGCAAGGGCCGGATCCTGATCGATTACCTGCGCAATCAGCGCGGGATGACGGCGGTGGCCCCCTATTCCACCCGGGCGCGCCCCGGCGCTGCGGTTTCAATGCCGGTCCCTTGGGAGGCGCTGCCCGGGATCGGCCCGCAGGATTTCACCGTCCTGAACATCGCGGATCAGCTCGCCAGCGACCCGTGGGAGACGTTCCGGGCCTCCGCGAAACCACTTCCGACACGGCGGAAATAGGGCCGGGCCGCGGGAAATGATGCAGCGCGGCCACGGTCTTGAGAGAGTGGCTCACCCGCTTTCCATAACGAAACCGCCCTCCTATAGTCGCTTCGCGCCGGGGTGAGCGCGACAGGACGGGAAGCGGGCGTGGCGCATTTCATCATTGTCGGGAACGAAAAAGGCGGATCCGGCAAGTCCACGACCTGTATGCATGTCGCCACCGCGCTGACCCGGATGGGCCATCGCGTAGGCGCGCTCGACCTCGACCTCCGGCAGCGGAGCTTTGGACGGTATGTCGAAAATCGCACGGCTTTCGTGCGGCGTTCGGGCATTGATCTGCCGACACCGACCTACCGGATGCTCCCTTCTGGCCAACCGCCCGAGGGGCAGGACCATGCCGATTGGGCCATCTCCAGCGCTTTGTCGGAGCTTGAGCCGATATCGGATTTCATCCTCATCGACTGCCCCGGCTCCCATACGCGGCTGAGCCAGCTCGCCCATTCCATGGCAGACACGCTCATCACGCCGCTCAATGACAGTTTCGTCGATTTCGACCTGCTGGCGCGGACCGATCCCGATACGGGAAAGGTCACCGGGCCGTCGATCTATGCGGAAATGGTCTGGGCCGCGCGGCAGGCGCGTTCCGCCGCCAGGCTGCGGCCAATAGACTGGCTTGTGGTGCGCAACCGGCTGGGCGCCCAGCAGATGCACAACAAGAAGAAGGTGGGCGAGGCGCTGGACCAGCTTTCGCGCCGTATCGGCTTTCGCGTGGCACCCGGCTTTTCCGAACGTGTGGTCTTCCGCGAACTCTTCCCGCGCGGGTTGACCCTTCTGGACCTGAAGGACGTGGGGGTTGAGAGCCTCAACATGTCCAACATCGCCGCGCGGCAGGAGCTGCGCGATCTGATGAAGGAACTGAACCTTCCGGGCGTGACGGTCGACTTCTGAAATGCCGCGTTATCAGGCATTTCCGCTGAACTTTTCCTGTCATTGCACTGTCACTCAACCTGCTTATTGCGTTGCGCGGCCTTTGCGGCTTACCTGAACCCGCACCGGGATCCGGGGCCAAGAAGGGATTGGCGCGGAGATGCGCCCCGATAGGGAGTTTATTCATGTTCCGACACGCTCTGATCGCCGCCACGGCGGTTGCTGCGATTCTTGGCCCCGTTGCGGCTTCGGCACAGTCGCTCGACGCGCTCATCGAGGGGGCGAAGAAGGAGGGCATGCTGACCACCATCGCCCTGCCGCATGACTGGTGCGGCTATGGGGAGGTGATCGCCGGGTTCAAGGCCAAGTATCCCTTCCTGACGATCAACGAGCTGAACCCGGACGCGGGTTCCGCCGATGAGCTCGAGGGCATCCGCGCCAACAAGGAAAACAAGGGCCCGCAGGCCCCCGACGTGATCGACGTGGGCTTTTCCTTCGGTCCGCAGGCGAAGGAAGAGGGGCTGATCATGCCCTACAAGGTCTCCACCTGGGACACGATCCCGGAGGCCGCGAAGGATGCGGACGGCTACTGGTACGGCGACTATTACGGCGTGCTTTCCTTCATGGTGAACAAGGATCTGATCGACGAGGTGCCGAAGGACTGGTCGGACCTGCTCAAGCCCGCATACGCCAATTCCGTGGCGCTGGCAGGGGATCCGCGCGCGTCCAACCAGGCGATTCTGGCGGTGCTCGCGGCCGGCATGGCCAAGGGCGCCGAAGCCGGAGAGGCGGCGGGCAAGGCCGGGCTCGACTACTTCGCCGAGATGAACAAGGCCGGCAATTTCGTACCGGTGATTGGCAAGGCGGGAACGCTGGCCCAGGGGGCGACGCCCATCGTCATCTACTGGGATTACAACGCGCTCTCCGCCCGCGACACGCTGAACGGAAACCCCCCGGTGGAGGTGGTCGTGCCCGCTTCCGGCGTTCTGGCGGGCGTCTATGTGCAGGCGATCTCAGCCTATGCGCCGCATCCGAACGCGGCGAAGCTGTGGATGGAATATCTCTATTCCGACGAGGGTCAGCTCGGCTGGCTCAAGGGCTACTGCCACCCGATCCGGTTCAACGATCTCGCTTCCCGTGGCGTCATCCCGCAGGAGATGATGGATGCGCTCCCGCCCGCATCGGCCTATGAAAAGGCGGTGTTCCCGTCGCTGGAGGAGCAGGAGGCGAACAAGGCGGCCGTTACCGCCGGCTGGGACAGCGTCGTCGGCGCGAACGTCCAGTAACAGGGCAGGCGGGACCGGCCTGTCCGGTCCCGCTCCGCAGACCCATGGCCTCCGCTCCCGACAGCCCCGCTCTGCCCGCAGAACGCGCGCGTCCCGCCCTTCTCTGGGTCGGTGTCGTGCCGTTCTTCCTGTTCGCCCTGCTGTTTCTGCTGCTGCCGACACTGAACATCGTGCTCGGGGCGTTTCGCGACAGTAACGGCGCCTTCACGCTCGACAACCTGAAGAACCTCTCGCAGCCGTCGATCGTCGCCTCCTACTGGATTTCCATTCGCGTGAGCCTTGCCTCCGCGTTGCTGGGCTGTTTGATCGGCTTCGGCATCGCCGCGGCGTTGACGATGGGGAACCTGCCCGGCTGGCTTCGCGGGCCGGTCCTGACATTCTCCGGCGTTGCCTCCAACTTCGCGGGTGTGCCGCTGGCTTTTGCCTTTCTGGCGACGCTGGGGCGGCTGGGGCTGGTCACCGTGTTCCTGCGGGAATGGTTCGGCGTGAACCTCTATGCGCTCGGCTTCAACCTGCTGAGCTTCTGGGGCCTGACACTCACTTACCTGTTCTTTCAGATCCCGCTGATGATCCTCATCATCACGCCCGCGCTCGACGGGCTGAAGAAGGAATGGCGGGAGGCGGCCTCCATCCTCGGCGCGACGGGCTGGCAATACTGGCGCATCGTGGCACTGCCGATCCTGTGGCCCTCGCTGCTCGGCACGTTTGCGCTGCTGTTCGCCAATGCGTTCGGCGCGGTGGCCACGGCCTATGCGCTGACGGGCTCCTCGCTCTCCATCGTGCCGATCCTGCTGTTCGCGCAGATCAGGGGGGATGTGCTTCAGGATCCGCATCTGGGATATGCTCTGGCCTTCGGGATGATCGTGATCACCGGCATCGCCAATCTCATCTACATGGTGCTGCGTGTGCGGGCCGAGAGGTGGCAGAAATGACGCGGCTGTGGTCCTGGCTCGCGCTCATCGTCGGGCTGCTCTATTTCTTCGTGCCGCTGATCGCGACCGTCGAGTTCTCGCTCAGGATGGAACGGGGGCGCTATTCGCTCCGGGCCTACGAAGTCGTGCTCTCCGACCCGCGTTTTCAGCAGACGTTCCTCTACTCCACGGTAATGGCGTTCTGCACCATTCTGATGGGGGTGCTGATCGTCGTGCCCACTGCCTATTGGGTGCGGCTGAAGCTGCCGCGGCTGCGCCCGGTGGTGGAATTCGTGACGCTTCTGCCGCTGGTCATTCCGCCCATCGTCGTCGTGTTCGGCTATATCCGGCTTTACAATACCTCGTCGCTCCTGCCGCTGACGGGATCGCTGACGGGGACGAATTTCCTGCTGCTCATGGGCTATACGGTCCTGGCACTCCCCTATATGTATCGCGCGGTGGATACCGGCCTGCGGTCCATCGACGTTGCCACTCTGACGGAGGCTGCCCAGTCGCTCGGCGCGGGCTGGGTCACGATCCTGTGGCGGGTCATCCTTCCCAATGTGCTGGTGGCCGTGCTGTCCGGCGCGTTCCTGACCTTTGCCATCGTCATCGGCGAGTTCGTACTGGCGGCCCTGCTGAACCGCCCGGCCTTCGGGCCCTACATGCAGCTTCTGGGCGCCAACCGCGCCTATGAGCCCGCGGCGCTCGCCGTCATCGCCTTTGGCATCACCTGGGCGTGCATGGGGCTTATCCAGCTCGTCACCCGCCTTTCACGACATACCCGGATCAAACGCTGACATGGCCTTTCTTGACCTCGTCCATATCGAAAAAGCCTTCGGCGCGACCCGCGTGGTGAAGGATTTCAACCTGACCGTGGAGAAGGGGGAGTTCGTATCCTTCCTCGGCCCTTCCGGCTGCGGCAAGACCACGACGCTACGGATGATCGCGGGGTTCGAGACGCCGACATCCGGCTCCATCCGCATCGACGGGCGCGAGGTGACCGGGCTGAAACCCAATCAGCGCAACATCGGCATGGTGTTCCAGAGCTACGCGCTGTTTCCCAACCTCACCGTCGATCAGAACGTTGACTTCGGGATGCGTGTCGCCGGGGTGGACCGCGCGACCCGGCGGACGCGGGTGAAGGAGATGCTGGGGATCGTCGGCCTCGGCGATTTCGGGGCGCGTTATCCGTTTCAGCTGTCCGGCGGGCAGCAGCAGCGCGTGGCGCTGGCCCGTGCGCTGGCCGTGCAGCCGCAGGTGCTGCTGCTGGACGAGCCGCTCTCCGCGCTGGACGCAAAGATCCGCATCTCGCTGCGCGAGGAAATCCGCGCGATTCAGCGCAGGCTCGGCATCACCACGATCTACGTCACCCACGATCAGGAGGAGGCGCTCTCCATGTCCGACCGCGTGGTGGTCATGAATCAGGGCCGCGCGGAGCAGGTCGCGCAACCTTTCGAGATCTACAACCGGCCGGCGACCCGTTTCGTCGCCTCCTTCGTCGGGACGCTCAACACGTTCGAGGTGGAGGTGGAGGATCCGGCGACCGGCACCGTGCGGCTGGGAGAGGAGCAGGTCTCACTGGGCCGCACGCTTCCCGCGGGCCGGGTCACGCTGGCGCTCCGCCCGGAAATGCTGAAGCTCGGCGGGGGCGAGGGGCGCGTCACCCTCCCAGCCACGGTGCGGGAGGTGCATTTCCTCGGCTCCGTCATCCGCATGCGGGCCGATGTGGCGGGGACGCCGGTCGCCTTCGACACGTTCAATATGTCGGACGCACCGCCGCCGGAAATCGGCGCGGTGGTGCAGCTGGGCATCCGTCCGACGGACATTCTGGTGCTTGGCGACTAACAGGCTGCTGGAAAAGTCCTGAAGCGCCATGCCTATGCGCCGAAACTCGGAGAATCGGCCCGGAAACGCCCGGACGTATATAGATTTCCGGCTGGATTTCGCCAGATTGCGAAGGATTTCCGCTCAAACACAGGCCAAAAAGCCTCTTTCAGCAGCCTGCTAAAGCGGCAGCCGCACCGAGAAACTGGTCGTTCCGGCCCGGCTGTCCACGGCAATGTCGCTGCCATGCGCGCGGGCGATCTCGCGCGCGATGTGCAGGCCAAGCCCGAAACCCTCCCGGCTGGAATTCCGGTGGCGCCGGAAGAAGGGCTCGAAGATCTGCGCCATGAGGATGTCGGATATCGGGTCGCCGCCGTTCGTGACCGAAATCCTGTAGGCCTCGCTCTCCCGGCTCCCGATAAGACCGATGGGCGCTGCCATGTTGCCATGCAGAATGGCGTTGGCGAGAAGGTTTGACAGCAGCTGCCCCATGCGGCGGGCGTCGCAGGTGACCGTCGCCTCATCCACCGCGACATCGAAGCTGCGCTCGGGATGGGCGAGCCGCAACTCCTCCAACGTCTGCATCATAACGACATCGATCCGGACGGGCTGCGGGTCGAGGATCATCCCCTCGCCAAGGCGCGACCGGGTGAAGTCCGTCACATCGTCCAGCATTCGCGACATGCGGACGACGCTTCCCTCCATGAGAGCCATGAGATCCGCGGTCTTGTCCGCCGGAAGATTGCGCCGGAGCATCCGCATGCCCGCCGAAAGCGAGGCGAGCGGATTGCGGAGGTCATGGCCGAGAATGGCGATGAACTGCTCCCGGAATGCGTTGATTTCCTGTTGCTGGCGGAGGCTGTCTTCTGCTGTCGTGAGCTTGTCGCGCTCCGAGAGGTGAAAGGCGATGAGTTCGGTGAAAAGGGAGAAGGCGCCTTGAATGGCCGTGGTCCGCAGGGTGCGGGCCTGACGGTCCATGGCGCAGAGCGTTCCAAAGAACCGGCCATCGGGCAGGATGATCGGGTAGGAGATGTAGCTTTCCGCCCCGCAAAACTCCGGGCGGTGACGGGTCTCTCCCTGTTCCATCCGCTCCATGATGATGGGGCGGCGGACATCCTCTGCGTCGGAGGAGAGAGGGTCGAGGCGCAGTTCCATGCCGTCAGCAATGCCGAAATCCGCATCATCCCGCGCCCGGCAGACGATCCAGCGCTCGCCCGACACGTAGGTCACGGCGGCAAACCCCATGCCCGTCACCTGGCAGACGACATCGAGGATCAGCGGCAATGCGTCGATTCCCATGACGAATTGCGTGACGGTATCTGGACGGAATGGCAAGTGACGGACCTCCCCCGCCGATCAGGGCTCCGGATTTCAGGAGTACGAAAGGTCATCCAGGCGGGAAACGCAACCATCCGCAAATGGAAACGGCGCGCCCAGGGGGGACCGGGGCGCGCCGATAGTTCAGGCAGAGGGCTGGCCTCAGAAACCGAGACCGGCGTATTTGTTCTTGAATTTGGACACACGGCCGCCGGTGTCCATCAGCTTCGCGGAGCCACCGGTCCAGGCCGGGTGAGCGAGCGGGTCGATGTCCAGCGCCATCTGATCGCCTTCCTTGCCCCAGGTGGAACGGGTCTGGAAGACGGTACCATCGGTCATCTTGACGTCGATGAGGTGATATTCGGGGTGGATGCCCTTTTTCATCGCGACGATCCTCAGGCTTTGGGTTTGTAGTTGGTGACTTCCGCAATACGCGCGGATTTGCCGCGACGGTCACGGAGGTAGTAGAGTTTCGCCCGGCGGACACGGCCGCGGCGCACCACTTCGATCGACTCGATGTTGGTCGAGTAGAGCGGGAAGACGCGCTCGACACCTTCGCCGAAGGAAATCTTGCGGACGGTGAACGAGGCCGAGATGCCGCCGCCCTTGCGGGAGATGACGACGCCCTCGTAGTTCTGGACGCGCGAGCGCGTGCCTTCCGTCACCTTGAAGCCGACGCGCACGGTGTCGCCAGCCTTGAAATCCGGAATGGTCTTTCCGAGGCTCTCGATATGTTCGGCCTCGATCTGCGCGAGAAGATTCATCGCGTATCTCCTGGTTCCGCGGTTTTTCCGCGTTGGTGAGTGCCGCCCGAGAGCTCTCGGTCTTCCATCGGGTCCCCGCCCCCGGCTTCCGGCCTGTCAGCCGTCTGCGTGAGGTGAGCCCGCCAGAGATCGGGTCTGCGTTCCTTGGTCAGCCTTTCGGCCATGTCCCTGCGCCAGGCGGCGATCTTCGCGTGATTGCCCGACAGGAGAATGTCGGGTATCTCGCGGCCTTCCCAGACAGGGGGCTTCGTATACTGCGGATGTTCAAGAAGTCCATCCGAAAAGGATTCCTCTTCGGTGGACTGCTGATTCCCGAGCACGCGGGGTATAAGCCGGACCGTCGCGTCGATCAAGGCCTGAGCAGCGATCTCACCGCCCGTGAGGACGAAATCGCCGAGGCTGACCTCCTCCACCCCGTAATGTTCGAGCACACGCTCATCCACCCCTTCGAAACGGCCGCAGAGGAGGGTGATGCCGTCGGCCTCCGAAAACCGCCGCGCTGTGGCCTGATCAAAAGGGCGGCCGCGGGGCGAGAGATAGACGACGGGCCAACGCGCCCGGTCCCCCGGCGCGCCGATGGCGGCCTGATCCAGCGCTTTGGACACCACATCCGCCCGGAGCACCATACCCGCGCCGCCGCCTGCGGGCGTGTCGTCGACGTTGCGGTGACGACCCTCGCCGAAGGGGCGCAGATCGATGGTCTCCAGCGCCCAGAGACCCATGTCCAGCGCCTTTCCGGTGAGGGAAAGGCCCAGCGTGCCGGGAAAGGCATTGGGAAAGAGGGTGATGATCCGCGCCGTCCACGCGCCTTTCAGGCGGGGATTGTGGCTCATCAGCTCCCGCGGCTGTACGGAGGCGGAGATGGCGAGGCGGCCATGGGATTTCGGGGGAGCGTCGCTCATCCGGCATCCTCCGGCGGGTCCACGACGACCCGGCCTGCGGCAAGGTCCACCGTGGGGACGACAGCACGGGTGAAGGGCAGGAGCAGCAGACGCGGCCCCGCGACCTCGATGATGTCGCCCGCGCCGTGGTTGTAGATCGCGCGCACCCGGCCAAGCTCCGTGCCGCCGGTATCGACGACAGTGAGGCCGATCAGGTCGGTATGGTAAAACTCGTCATCCGGCAGAGAGGGGAGCCGGTCCCGGTCGGTGAACAGTTCCACCCCCTTCAACGCATCCGCCTCCTCCTTGGTGGAGATGCCGGAGAGGCGCGCGGCGAGGCCGTTCGGGATCGTGCGCGTGACCGTGACGGAGAAGCTTCGCTTTCCGTCTTCGGTCCAGAGGGGGGTATAAAGGGCGATGTCGGTCGGGTCGGAGGTATAGCTTTTCAGCCGCACCTCACCCCGGACGCCGAAGGCGCCGGCGATCGCACCCACGCAAATCCTGTCGCTCATGCGTTCATCCCGGCCTGCTAGGAATGCGGAGTGTGCGCCCTTGCGGGCACACACGAGAGATGATCCGGTTTTCCCCGACGGGAAAAACCGGCTGCCGAATTACTCGGCCGCGGCTTCGGCTTTCGCGGCACGCTCTTTCGCGCGCTCGGTGGCCTTCTTGCCGGGTTGAGCGGCTTTCGGGTTGTTGCGGACGGCCTTCTCGCGGTGGCCGGCAGCTTCGAGGAAGCGGGCGACGCGGTCGGTCGGCTGCGCGCCCTGACCCAGCCAGTAGGTGACGCGCTCCATGTCCATCTTCACGCGGTCTTCGGAGTCTTTCGGCAGCATCGGGTGATAGGTGCCGAGTTTCTCGATGAAGCGGCCGTCGCGCGGCATGCGGCTGTCGGAAGCGACAATCGCGTAATACGGACGTTTCTTGGAGCCCCCACGGGCGAGGCGGATCTTCATAGCCATGTCATGTCTCCTGTATCTGGCTGTTCGGCGGGTTGCCCCGCCATCCGGTGTCTGTGCCTTGTGCGCAGGGCGTCACTTGGCGGTTTGCAGCTTCTCGTGGTGACGGATCACTTCCGAGATGATGAAATTGAGGAAGGAGCGTGCGAACTCCGGGTCGAGATCGGCTTCGCCGGCGAGCCATTCGAGCCGCTCGATCTGCCGGGATTCCCGTACGGGGTCGGAGGGGGGCAGGGCGTGTTCCGCCTTCAGCCGCCCGACCGCCTGGGTATGCTTGAACCGCTCCGCCAGAGTATAGACCAGGATCGCGTCCAGCCGGTCGATGGAGTCGCGATGATTGCGGAGGAGTTCGGCCGCACGGGCCGTCGCGTCGGTCATTGCAGGCGCTCCGGTGCTGGGTGGCGATAGGCGATGCAGGGGTCTGCGTCGCGCAGGATGACGCTCGGATCGGGCCGCGCGCCCAGCCGTTCGGCAAGGCGGAGCGAGCGGGGATTTTCCGGGCTGATGTAGCTGACCGCCGTCGTCCAGCCGAGCGTGCGGTAGGCCCAGTCGCGCGTCGCCTCGACGGCTTCGCGGGCATAGCCCTTTCCCTCAAGCGCCGGGTCCCACAGCATCCAGCCGATCTCCGCTTCCGGCCAGCCCTCCGGGAACCACGGGCCTGCCATGCCGACGGCGGTATCCTCCGTCCCTTTCAGGGTGATCGCGAAGCTGCCGTAGCCGCGGAGCGTCCAGTGGCCGATGACCCGCGCCAGCACTTTCCAGGCATCCTCGGCATCGAGGGGGCCGCCGACGAAGCGGGAGCGGTCGCTGGCGAAGAAGGCGGAGAAATTCTCCACGTCCCGCGCGTCGAGGCCGCGCAGCACCAGCCGCTCCGTCCGCAGGACGGGTGGTATCGCCATGCCTCTGTGACGCGCGAAGAGCTTCATTTCTTCTTGCCGATCCCCGAAAGGCCGGCGGGCAGCGTCAGCCCCCTGGGCATGCCCGGCGCCGCGGGCATCTGGTTCTGGAGCGCTTTCAGTGCGGCCGGGTCCATGCCCTTCGCCAGCGCTTCCGGGTCGCCCTTGCCGAACATCTTCATGGCCTGCTTGAGCATGCCGCCTTTGCCCATCTTGCCCATTTTCTTCATCATGTCGGCAGTCTGGCGATGCATCTTGAGAAGTTTGTTGAGGTCGGACACATCCATTCCCGCCCCCGCCGCGATCCGCTTCTTGCGGCTGGCCTGCAACAGGTCGGGGTTGGCGCGTTCCCGCTTCGTCATGGACTGGATGAGCGCGATCTGACGGCGGATCATCCGGTCATCGACACCGGCTTCCTCCATCTGTTTTGACATCTTTCCCATGCCCGGCATCATGGACATCATGCCCTGCATGCCGCCCATCTTCAGCATCTGGTCAAGCTGCATGCGCAGGTCGTTCATGTTGAACTGACCCTTCTGGAAGCGCTTGAGCATCCGTTCGGCCTGTTCGGCCTCAAACGTTTCCTGCGCCTTTTCGACAAGCGCGACGATATCGCCCATGCCGAGGATGCGGCCCGCGACGCGATCCGCGTCGAAAGTCTCCAGCGCATCCATCTTCTCGCCAAGGCCGACGAAGCGGATGGGCTTGCCCGTGACTGCGCGCATGGAAAGCGCAGCGCCCCCGCGCCCGTCGCCGTCCATCCGGGTGAGCACGACGCCGGAAATGCCGACCTTGCCGTCGAACTCCGTCGCGACGTTCACCGCGTCCTGGCCGGTCAGGCCATCGACCACCAGCAGCGTTTCGCGGGGCTGGGCCACATCGCGGACGGCCTGGACCTCATCCATCAGCACTTCGTCGATGTGCAGCCGGCCGGCGGTGTCAAGGATATAGACATCGTAGCCGCCGAGCGAGGCCTGCGTCTTCGCCCGCTTCGCGATCTGGACAGCGTTCTCCCCCTTGACGATCGGGAGCGTGTCCACGCCGACCTGCTGGCCGAGGATCGCAAGCTGCTCCATCGCCGCGGGCCGGTTGGTGTCCAGCGAGGCGAGCAGGACGCGCTTGCCGTTCCTGTCCTTCAGCCGCTTGGCGATCTTGGCGGTGGTGGTGGTCTTGCCAGAGCCCTGCAGACCGACCATCAGGATCGGGGCGGGCGGGTTGTCGATCTTCAGCGAACCGGGATCGCCGTCACCCTTGAGCACATGGACAAGTTCGTCATGGACGATCTTGACGACCTGCTGCCCCGGCGTGACCGATTTCGTGACATGCTGCCCCGCGGCCTTCTGCTGGACGGCCTTGACGAAATCCCGCGCGACGGGAAGCGAAACGTCCGCCTCCAGCAGCGCGACGCGGACCTCGCGGAGCGCGGTCGCCACGTCCTCCTCGGTCAGCGCGCCCTGACGGGTGAGCCGCTCGAAGACGCCGCCAAGGCGTTCGGACAGGTTCTCGAACATGCGCGATCCTCCTCGGACCAGTTTTCCGGCCGTGACCGGGTATTCCAAAACGACAACGGCACCCGTGGGCGCAACGCGCTGACGGATGGCGATCCCCGGCCTTTGCAGGGGACCGGAAGACACAATGCTCCCGGAATTGCGCGACCGATACGCCTTGGAGGCGTCCCTGTCAACACAAAGCCGGCTCATCCGTGGATGGCCGGCTTTGCTCAGTCTATGTCGCGGCGATCAGCCGTTCGCGTAGTTCAGTCGTTCGCGTAGTCCGGCACTGCAATGGCGGTCGGGTTCTGCGCACCGCGCGTCACGCTGGCGTCATGGTTGAGGATGAGTTCCATGCGCTCGGTGTCATTGTGGCGTTTCGCGTTGTCGAGCTGGATCAGCTCATTGGTGCTGAACCGGGTGGGATCGACGCCGAGTTCGGCAGCAAGCTGGGCTTTGCCCGCGTTGACGCCCTGGGCCATGACGGGAGCGGCGAGGCCGAGGAGGGCGATGGTCATGATGGTCTTGGCAAACATGTCTCTATTCCTTTTCTTCGCTGCAAATGCAGCCTTGTCGGGGGAGGTTGGGGCGCACTGCCCCGGTTGACTCTTTAATGACGCGTATCGGCGTAACCCGGCACCATCAGCGCCGTGGGAGTGTTCGCGTTACGTGTCACGCCAACCTCCCTGTCCATGATGCGGTTCCAGAGCTGACTGTCGTGGTTACGTTTGGCAGTATCGAGTTGAATGAGTTCGATCAGCGTGAAATCCGAGGGATTCACGCCGAGTTCCGCCGCCATCTGCGCCTTGCCGGGGTTGACGCTCTGTGCAGCGACAGGAGCGGCAAGGCCGAGCAGGGCAACGGTCATGATGGTTTTGGCGAGCATTTCTAATATCCTTTCGACACGGAGCCGCGTTGTGGCTCCTAATCTCCCGGTCTTTCCTGTTCCGGTGAGGGTGATATGGGGTATGTCTTTCCGGGGGTGAAGGGCAGATTCTGCAAAAGTCTGTGCATTTATGCACAGGCTCTGTGAGCAGATGAGAGACTTGAAAACGGGAACTATTTCCGTGTTGGCGCTGCGCCGGATTGCGTGAGCGACCGTGATCGTCCGGCATCACCCCTGTCCGCGGCCCCATCAGGCATATTGAGAAACGAAATGCCGCGTGCAACTGTCCGTTGTCACGCGTTCAAAGAGCTTCCATGGCCACCGACAACTGGAGCGAGATCAGGACCGCGTATTTCGTCGCGCGTCTGGGCACCGTCAGCGCTGCGGCGGAGGCGTTGGGCGTCCATCATGCGACGGTGATCCGCCATATCGAAGCGCTGGAGAAGCGGCTCGGAACCCGGCTCTTTCACCGCCATGCCCGCGGCTACACCCCCACGGAGGCGGGGGAGGACCTCTTGCAGGTGGGACAGGCGACGGATGAGCAGCTTACCCATCTGCTCAACCGTATCCGCGGCAGGGGGGAGGAGGTCTCGGGCGACCTTCTGATCTCCAGCGTCCCCGGTCTGGCCGATCTCGTGGTGCCTGCCATCGGCCGGTTTCAGGCGCTGCATCCGGCGATACGGGTTCACTACGCCTCGGAGTTGCGGAAGGTCCGGCTGGAATACGGGGAGGCGCATGTGGCGCTGCGCGCGGGATCCGCCCCGGAAGAGCCGGACAACGTGGTCTCTCCCCTGATGGACTATCGTTTCGCGCTCTACGCGACGCGGGAATTCATCGACATGAACGGCTGCCCCGAGACGCCGGAGGATCTGGCCTCCTTCCGCATCGTCGGCGCGTCGGGTGAGGCGTTGCGCGCCCCCTACAACCGTTGGCTGGCCGATTACGTGCCGGAGGACAAGTTCTGCTTCATCTCCCCGGTCGGGCCCGCGCTCAAGGCGGCTGTTCTGGCGGGAATCGGCATCGGCTTCATGCGTGCGGGCTCGCACGAGACGCGGGAGCAGCTGGTGGAGATCTTTCCGGGGCTGGATGAGCCGCGCTGGAACTCCAAGGCTTACATCGTCACCCATGTGGATACGCACCGCACGGCCAAGGTGCAGCAGTTCGTGACCTTCCTGCGTCGCGACGCGCGCAACTGGACCTGACGGACCCCGCAGGAGCGGCGTGGACAATTCCGGCCCTCCGCCTATAACGGCCCGTGAACGAGGAGCGAAGCGATGCGCAAGGCCACCATCACGCGCCGGACGGCGGAAACCGACATCACCGTCAGCGTCGATCTCGACGGCAGCGGGAGCTACGACAACCAGACCGGGGTCGGGTTCTTCGACCACATGCTGGACCAGCTCGCGCGCCATGCGCTGATCGACATGACCGTGCGGGCGAAGGGCGATCTGCATATCGACGACCATCACACGGTGGAGGATACCGGTATCGCCATCGGGCAGGCGCTGGCGCAGGCGCTCGGCGACAAGCGGGGCATCCGCCGCTACGGCTCCTGCCACCTGCCGATGGATGACGCGCAGGTGCGGGCGGCGCTGGACCTTTCGGGGCGGCCCTATCTCGTGTGGAACGTCGATCTGCCGACGCAGAAGATCGGCACATTCGATACGGAACTGGTGCGGGAGTTCTTTCAGGCGCTCTCCACCCACGGCGGGATCACCCTGCACGTGGACCGGCTGCACGGGATCAACAGTCACCATATCGCGGAGGCGGCGTTCAAGGCCGTTGCGCGCGCGCTTCGCGAGGCGGTGGAGATCGACCGGCGGAAGGCGGACGCTATCCCGTCCACCAAGGGGGCGCTCTGATGCTGGTGGCGCTGGTCGATTACGATTCCGGCAACCTCCATTCGGCAGAGAAGGCGTTTCAGCGCATGGCGGCGGAGGTCGGGCGGACCACCGTCACCGTGACGTCTGACCCCGACGTGGTCGCGCGGGCGGACCGGATCGTCCTGCCGGGCGACGGGGCATTCCCCGCCTGCCGGGAGGCGCTGGAAGCGCATGACGGCCTTTTCGACGCGATCTCGGAGGCCGTTCGCGGCGGGGGGCGGCCGTTCCTCGGCATCTGCGTGGGGATGCAGATGCTGGCGTCCCGCGGGCTGGAATACCAGCCGACCGCCGGTTTCGACTGGATCCCCGGCGAGGTGCGGCGGATTGCCCCCGCCGATCCCGCGCTGAAGGTGCCGCATATGGGCTGGAACGAGCTTCGGCTGGAGCAGTCCCATCCGGTGCTGGACGGGATCGCGAGCGGCGAGCATGTCTATTTCGTCCACTCCTATCAGCTTCATGTCGCCGACGCGGCGGATCGGCTGGCCTCGGCGGATTACGGCGGGCCGGTCACGGCGATCGTGGGGCGCGGCAATGTGATCGGCACCCAGTTCCACCCGGAGAAAAGCCAGGAGACGGGGCTGAGGCTCATCCACAACTTCCTCGACTGGACACCCTGAGAATGCCGCAGCGGCTGGCGGATACGCTCCACCGGATCGGCGTCGAGATGGCGCAGGTGCAGGAGCGCGGTCGCGTCGCCGACTATATCCCGGAGCTTGGCTGCATCGACCCGAAGCGCTTCGGCATGGCGGTGGTGACGGCGGAGGGGCGCGAGGTGCAGACCGGCGACGCCGACACCAGCTTCTCCATTCAGTCCGTGTCAAAGGTCTTCACGCTGGCGCTCGCGCTCGGCAAGCTGGGGGATCAGCTCTGGCAGCGGGTCGGGCGTGAACCTTCCGGGCAGGCCTTCAACTCCATCCTGCAACTTGAGCTGGAAAAGGGGCGCCCGCGCAACCCGTTCATCAATGCGGGTGCGCTGGTGACGACCGATGCGGTGTTGACGGGCGCGACGCCGCGTGAAGCGCTGGGGTCCGTCCTGCGTTTCATGCGTGCGGCGGCGGAGGATGAGGATATTCATATCGACGCCGATGTCGCCCGGTCGGAGCAGAAGACCGGACACGGCAACTATGCTCTCGCCCATTACATCGCCTCGCATGACAACCTGCTTCACCCGCCGGAGCTGGTCTGCGGCACGTATTTCCACCAATGCGCCATCGCGATGACCTGCCGTCAGCTTGCCCGCGCCGGGCGGTTCCTGATGAGCGCCGGGCAGGGGCCGCGGCTGGTTTCGGCGGGCCGCGTCCGCCGGATCAACGCGCTGATGATGACCTGCGGCCAGTATGACGGATCGGGGGACTTCGCCTACCGCGTCGGCCTGCCGGGCAAGAGCGGGGTGGGCGGTGGCCTGCTGGTGATCGCGCCCGGGCGGGCGTCCATCGCGGTCTGGTCTCCGGGGCTGGATGAACAGGGAAACACCCTGATCGGCACGCTCGCCGTGGAGCGTCTGGCGCGCGCGATGGGCTGGTCGGTCTTTGGATGATCTCCGGCAGAAAGCCGCTGTGCAAGAATCCGGTGCCTTCCGTTTCCCAAGCGGCTCGTGAAAGCTATCCTTCCCCGCAGGATCGGCTGCGGAGAGATGAGCGAATTGAAGATATGAGCGAGTTGACCGGCCCGCCTACAGGTGGCCTGCGGCGCCCCGCATGGCGGCGGTGGGGGGTGCCGCTTGGCCTTGCGGGGGGTGCGGCGGTGCTTGTGGCGGCGGGCGGGCTTGCGCTTCGCGACAGGCCGCTTCATGCGCCCCGCTGGGTGGCCGACCGGGTGGAGGCGGCGGTCAACAATGCCTTGGAGGGTCATGGGCGGCTTGCGCTCGGCGCGGTCGATCTGGTGCTCGATCACGGCTGGCGGCCCCGGTTCCGCCTGTCCGACATCACGCTCTTCGATCAGGCGGACCAGCGGATCGGGACGCTGGCCGACCTGCGGTTCCGTTTGCGGCGGGACGATCTTCTGGCGCTGCGGCTCCGGCCCGATGTGGTGGAGATGGGGCGCGCGACGATGTATCTCCGCCGGTTGCCGGACGGAAGGCTCGACCTCGACGTGGGGCAGACGGGCGCTGCTTTCGGCGCGGTCGGCTCCATGGCGGAGATCATGGCCGCGATCGACGATTTCTTTGAGGAGCCGCTGCTGTCGGGCGTCATTCGGGCCTCCGCCCGGGAGGTTGGCATCCGGCTGGAGGATCAGCGGGTCGGACAGGTCTGGGAGGTGAGCGATGGCCGCCTCACCGTCCGCCGAGACGGGGCGGGCGTTCGCGTGGCGCTGGATTTCGACCTCGGCGCGGCGGGGGAGCGGCCTGCCGCGGCCAATCTGCTGTTTGAAACCCGGCGCGGCACGCCCGAGGCGAGCTTCAGTGCAAGGCTGACCGACGTCCCGGCCCGCGATGTGGCCTTGCAGGCCCCCGCGCTCGCCTGGCTCTCCGTGCTGGACGCACCGCTTTCAGGAGAGGTTTCCGCGCGGATCGACGGCACCGGGGCGCTGCTTCCCGTCCGGGGCAAGCTCTCCATCGGGCCGGGCGCGGTGCAGCCGGAACCGGGGACGCCCCCCGTGCGCTTCCGGTCCGCCGTTCTGGCGCTTGCCTACGATGCCGCGGCGGAGCGGGTGAGTTTTGAGCAGATCAACGTCCAGAGCCGCACGCTCCGCTTCTCCGCCACAGGTCAGGCTTTCCTGCGGGAGATGGAGGGCGGCTTCCCTGCTGTCGTGGAGGCCCAGATCGCCGTGTCGGATATGCGCGTCGACCCCGATGGCGTGTTCGAGGCGCCCGTCGGGTTCAGCGACGGGCAGGCCGATCTGCAGCTTCGGCTGGATCCGCTGACGCTCGCCATCGGACAGGCGACGTTGAGCGAGGGTTCCCAGCGGCTTCGCGCCTTCGGGCGGATAGCGGCGCGGCCCGATGGCTGGGAGGTGGCGCTCGACACGACGGTGAACGAGGTGGACCGGCAGCGGCTCATCGCGCTGTGGCCCGTTTCCGTGGCCGGCAAGACGCGGGAGTGGCTGAGCGAGAATGTCTTTACCGCGAACCTGTCCGACGTGAAGGCCGCCGTGCGCCTTCGTCCGGGGGAGGAACCGCGTCTTGGCCTGACCTATGAGTTCCGCGATGGCGAGGTGGGGTTCATGCCGACGCTGCCGCCGATCCGCCACGGCTCCGGCTATGCCGCCATCGACCGGGGACGCTATGCGATGCGGGTCAACGCAGGACAGGTGGACGCGCCGAAGGGCGGGACGCTGGATGTCGCGGGCTCCACCTTCGTCGTGCCGGATATCGAGGAGAAACCTGCCCGCGCAGAGATCGACCTTCAGGCCCGGGGGAGCATCACCGCCGCGCTCTCCGTGCTCGATGAGCCGCCCTTCCGCTTTCTCAGCAAGGCCGAAAAACCCGTCGATCTGGCCGAGGGGCGGGCCGATGTGCGGGCCAGGATCGCGCTCCCGCTCCTCAAGGACGTGAAGTTGCCGCAGGTTGAGTATCACGTCGCGGGCGTGTTGAGCCAGGTGCGCTCCGACCGGATCGTGCCGGGCAGGGCGCTGGAGGCCGCGCAGCTCGACCTGACGGCGGATCGCGACATGCTGCGGATATCCGGCGCCGGGCGGCTGTCCGGTGTGCCGTTTCAGGGCGCCTGGGAACAGCCGCTGGACAAGGCGAAAAGCGACCTGTCCCGCGTGACCGGCTGGGTGGAGCTTTCGCCCGCGGCGCTGGCGGCCTTTGCGCCGGGGCTGCCGGAAACGCTGGTTTCGGGGCGGGGACGGGCGGATGTGCAGGTTGATCTGGCCAAGGGCGCCCCGCCCGCGATCCGGTTGGAGAGCGATCTGGCGGGCCTTGGGCTGCGTCTGCCGGAGATCGGCTGGCAGCTTTCTCCCGCGCAGAAGGGCAGGCTCGCCCTCGCCCTCACCGCCGGGAAGCCTGCGGAGGTGCGAAGCCTTTCCCTCACCGCTCCGGGGCTGATGCTGGAGGGTGGCAGGGCGACGCTGAAGGCTGACGATACGCTGGGGACCGCCCGTTTCTCCCGCGTCCGGGCGGGTGACTGGCTCGACGCGCCGGTGGTGTTGACCGGGCAGGGCCGGGGCCGGCCGCCGGCGGTATCGCTGCCCGGCGGGCATGTGAACCTTGCCGCATTGCCCGATGGCGGCGGCGGCGCGCGGCCGGTGCGGAGCGCGGCGCCCTCGCGGGGGAGCAGCGTGCCGATTACCTTCACGCTCGACCGGGTGGACGTGGGCAAGGAGCTGTTCCTGACCAATGCCAGCGGTGCGCTGGAGACGGGCGGCGGGATTCACGGCACGTTTCGCGGTCTGGTGAACGGTGTCGCCGGTCTGACGGGGGAGGCGATCGCCACGGGCGGGCGACCTGCGCTTCGATTCAGCGCCAAGGATGCAGGCGCGCTGATCGCCGCCATGGGGATCACGCCCCGGGCAGCGGGCGGTGCGCTTTCCCTCTCCCTCACACCGCGGGCGCAGGCCGGAGAGTATGACGGACAGCTCGCCATCGAGGACATGCGGCTGAGGGAAGCACCCGTGCTGGCGCAGCTTCTGTCGGCGGTGAGCGTGGTCGGCCTTGTGGAGCAATTGGCGGGCGGCGGCATCCTTTTCAGCGACATCCGCTCAGACTTCCGCTTGACGCCGGGCGCGGTGGAGGTGAAGAGCGGCTCGGCCACCGGCCCCTCGCTCGGCATCTCCGCCGCCGGGGTCTATCTTCTGGGGAGCAGGCGTATCGAGATGCAGGGTGTCGTTTCCCCCCTCTATCTGCTGAACGGCATCGGCGCCGGCCTGACCCGGCGGGGCGAGGGGCTGATCGGCATCAACTACACCGTCTCCGGCACGGCGGATGATCCCCGGATCGGGGTGAACCCGCTCTCGATCTTCACCCCCGGCATGTTCAGGGAACTGTTCCGCAGCGATCCGCCGCGGCTGGCACAATGACACTCAGGCTTTCCGACTTCGACTTCGACCTGCCCGACGATCTGATCGCGACGCGGCCCGTCCGCCCGCGCAGCGCGGCGCGCCTTCTGGTGGCAGAGGGCGATCGCATCAGCGACCGGCGGGTAAGCGATCTGGTAACGCTTCTCCGCCCTGGCGACCGGCTGGTGCTGAACGATACCAAGGTGATCCCGGCCCGGCTCTCCGGCCTTCGCATCCGGGGGGAGGTCAGCGCACGGGTGGAGGTGACGCTGCTGGAGGCGACGGCCTCGGGCGGCTGGCGCGTGTTGGCCCGCCCCCTTCGCAAGCTGAAACCCGGCGACATCCTCATCTTCTCCGACCGGCTTTCGGCGGAAGTGCAGGAGCGGAACGAGGCCGACGCGGTGATCGCCTTCAACCTGACGGGCGGAGATTTCGATACCGCGCTGGCAGAGGCGGGCTCCATGCCGTTGCCGCCCTATATCGCCGCCAAGCGCCCTGCGGATGAACAGGACAAGGAAGACTACCAGACGGTGTTCGCCCGCCGCTCCGGCGCCGTGGCGGCCCCGACCGCCTCGCTGCATTTCGATGAGCCGCTCCTTGCCGCTCTGGCGGAGCGGGGGGTCGCGTTCTCGCATGTGACGCTGCATGTAGGCGCGGGCACCTTCCTGCCGGTGAAGGTGGAGGATGTGACGACCCACCGGATGCATGCCGAATGGGGCGAGGTCACCGCCCGCGCGGCGGAGGAGATCGCGGCCACGCGCGCGCAGGGAGGGCGGGTGATCCCCGTCGGGACTACCGCGCTCCGCCTCATCGAAAGCGCTTCCCGGGGTGGTGAGATCGCGCCGTGGGAGGGGGAGACCGACATCTTCATCTATCCGGGTTTCCGCTTCCATGCGACGGACGGACTCATCACCAACTTCCACCTGCCGAAATCGACGCTGCTGATGCTCGTCTCCGCGCTGATGGGGATGGACCGGATGCGCCGCGTCTATGCCCATGCGGTGACCGAGAGGTATCGTTTCTTCAGCTACGGCGATGCCTCGCTCCTGCTGCCGCAATAGGATGCGCGGCCCTCGCCTCTGTCGCGGCGACGGGGGCTGCAACCAGAGCGCTGCCGCTGGATCCGTTGCGGGGGCGTTTGCGAGAAATCCCGCGCCTTCCGCCGTCCGAGGGCGGCTCCGGTTCTCTTGCGGGTCGGCCCTTATCCCGCCGCGCGGATGGCGTCACACCGGGATGTGTTGAGGTTGCGTTGATGCGACGCAAGGTAATCCCCCTTGTTCCGGCCCTCAGGTGAGATAGGGAAGGCAGATCGGAGGCGCGTCATGCTCGAAGTTCTCAGCCGTTCCTGGCCCCTTCTGTTCGGGGTCTTCCTCATGCTTGTCGGCAACGGCATGCAGGGTACGCTGCTGGGTATTCGCGGCGGCATCGAAGGGTTCTCCACTTCGCAGATGTCGTGGATCATGTCCACGTATTTCCTTGGGTTTCTCGGGGGGTCGCTTCTGGCGCCCCGCCTGATCCAGCGGGTCGGCCATGTGCGCGTGTTCGCGGCGCTGGGGTCGCTGATCTCCGCGCTGCTCATCCTCTATCCGGTGCTGCCGGAGTGGGTGGCCTGGGCGACGTTCCGGCTGCTGATCGGCTTCGGCTTCTCCGGTGTCTATGTGACGGCGGAAAGCTGGCTCAACAATTCCTCGACCAACGAAACCCGCGGCAAGGCGCTGTCGCTCTACATGATCATGCAGAGCGGGGGGATCATCGTCGGGCAGGCGCTGCTGAATGTCGCGGATCCGGCAGGCTTCCTGCTGTTCGTGATTCCCTCGGTGCTGGTGTCGCTCTCCTTCACGCCGGTTCTGTTGTCCGTGGCACCCGCTCCGGCCTTTGAATCCACGCGGCCCATGAGCATCCTGAAACTCATGCGCATGTCGCCGCTCGGGTGCTTCGGCACCTTCGCGATGGGGGGCGTGTTTTCCGCGCTGTTCGGCATGGCCTCCGTCTGGGGCGGGCTGGAGGGGCTGACGGTTGCGCAGATCTCGGGCTTCGTCGCGGCGATCTATTTCGGCGGGCTTGTCGTCCAATACCCGATCGGTCAGCTTTCGGACCGGATGGACAGGCGGCAGCTCATCCTCGTTATCGCGCTCGTGGGTGCTTTTGTGATGATGATCGCGGCGGCGCTGGACCTTCCCTACGCCCTGCTGCTCGGCGTGGCCACCGTCATCGGCGGCGTGGCGAACCCGCTCTACTCGCTCTTCATCTCGCATACCAACGATTATCTGGATTCGAGCGAAATGGCGGCGGCTTCGGGCGGTCTGCTGTTCCTGAACGGCTGCGGAGCCTTCATCGGGCCGTTGATCACCGGCTGGGCAATGACACGGCTCGGGCCGAATGGGTTCTTTCTCTATATCGGCGTGCTGCTCGTTGCGATCACCTTCTACACGGCATGGCGCATGATGCGCCGCGAGGCGCCGGTGGCGACAGGTGCGATGGCCGTGGTGCCGCCCTCCGCCGGGGTCGTCGCCATGGAGGCGGCGATGGAGGTCGCCTCGGAGGCCGTTCCCCCGCCCGAGGAGGAGATACCCGGGGAGGAGATACCCGGGGAGGAGGCGCCCGAGACCTCCGGGACAGCGGAAGAGACGGAACCACAACGGGAATCCACGGGTTCCTGAGGCGTTGCGCCCGGGCGGCTGACCTGTCAGCTTCGCCCGGCAGATGCCGAAGGAGATCCCATGACCCCGCACGACGTTCTCGATTTCTGGACCCGCCAGCATGGCCCGGAGGACTGGTACAAGTCCGATCCCGCGCTTGACGAGGCGATCCGCAGCCGCTTCCTCTCCGCCTGGGAGCAGCTCGATGAGGGCGGTCTGACCGACTGGATCGACGGGCCGGAAGGGGCACTGGCCTACATCATTCTCGCCGACCAGTTTCCGCGCAACATGTTCCGCGACGACCCCCGCAGCTTCGCCACCGACCCGGCTGCGAGAGCCGCGGCAAGGCGCGCCATCGATGAGGGCTGGGATCTCGCCATACAGGAACCGACGCGCCAGTTCTTCTACCTGCCGTTCATGCATTCAGAGGATATGGGCGACCAGAAGTTCTGCATCGCGGCCGTGCAGGAGCGGATGCCCGAAACGGGGGAGAGCACGCTGCTCCACGCCCGCGCCCATGCGGAGGTGATCGACACCTATGGCCGCTTTCCGCACCGCAACGAAGCTCTGGGCCGGCGGACGACCTCGGACGAAAAGGACTATTTTGACGAGGGCGCCTATGGCGGCGTCGTCCGCAAGCTGCAGGAACGGGATGCGGATTGAACGGTGTTGAAAGATAGTTTAACGTCAAACTAATTTCCGAACGAGGATGAATGATGGCTTCCAGCTATGATGTGATCGTGATCGGCTCCGGCCCCGGCGGCTATGTCTGCGCCATACGCGCGGCCCAATTGGGGATGAATGTCGCCATTGTGGAGCGGGAACATCTGGGAGGCATCTGCCTCAACTGGGGCTGCATCCCCACCAAGGCGCTGCTCCGTTCGGCGGAAGTGCTCCACCTGATGCACCGGGCAAAGGATTTCGGCCTGAAAGCCGGTGACATCGGCTATGATCTCGATGCCGTCGTCCAGCGGTCGCGGGGTGTGGCCAAGCAGCTTTCCGGCGGCGTGGCGCATCTGATGAAGAAGAACAAGATCACCGTGGTCATGGGCACTGCCAAGATCGCCAAGGGCGGCAAGGTTGTGGTGACGACGGAGAAGGGCACCGAGGAGTTGACCGGCAAGGCCGTCGTGCTCGCCACCGGGGCACGCGCGCGGGAGCTGCCGGGGCTGGAGGCGGACGGCGATCTGGTCTGGACCTACAAGCATGCGCTGCTGCCCAAACGGATGCCGAAGAAGCTGCTGGTCATCGGCTCCGGCGCCATCGGCATCGAATTCGCCAGCTTCTACAACACGCTGGGCGCAGAGACGACCGTGGTCGAGGTGATGGACCGAATTCTGCCCGTGGAGGATGCGGAGATCTCCGCCTTCGCCAGGAAGCAGTTCGAGAAGCAGGGGATGAAGATCCTCGAAAAGACCACGGTAAAGAAGCTGGATCGTGCGAAGGGCAAGGTCACCGCGCATCTGGAAGCCGGGGGCAAGACCACGACGGCGGAGTTCGACACCGTGATCTCCGCCGTGGGGATCGTCGGCAATGTCGAGGATCTCGGGCTGGAAGATGCCGGTGTGAAGATCGACCGCACCCACGTGGTGACGGACGAATTCTGCCGCACCGGGGTCGATGGGGTCTATGCGATAGGCGATATCGCCGGGGCGCCCTGGCTCGCGCACAAGGCCAGCCATGAGGGTATCATGGTGGCGGAACTGCTCGCGGGTGGACATCCGCATCCGATGAAGCCGGGTTCCGTCGCGGGCTGCACCTATTGCCACCCCCAGATCGCCAGCGTCGGCATGACGGAGGCGAAGGCGAAGGAGGCTGGTCATGAGGTGAAGGTGGGCAAGTTCCCCTTCATCGGTAACGGCAAGGCCATCGCTCTGGGAGAGACGGAGGGCATGGTCAAGACCGTGTTCGATGCCAAGACCGGGGAGCTTCTGGGAGCGCACATGGTCGGTGCCGAAGTGACCGAGATGATCCAGGGCTACGTGATCGGCAGGACGCTGGAAACCACGGAGGCGGAGTTGATCGAGACGATCTTCCCGCACCCGACGATATCGGAATCGATGCACGAAGCGGTGCTGGCCGCCTACGGGCGCGCGATCCACATCTGACTGCGGGAACCTGAAGGTGGGAGCCTGAAGGCGGGGCATCGAACCCGGCCCTCAGGCGCTGCCGCCCTCCGTTGACACGGGTGGGTTAGGAGGGGGTACCTTTGCTCTTCATGGGGCGGGGCGAAGGGTCTTTGCACCCTGATGGCGGACCACTCTTCGACGACCGCCCAGCCCAACCGCAACGCGCCTTGGAGGCTTTTGAGCCGGGCTGTGCGGTTGCGGGAAAGTTTTGGGGTGTGGCCAGCCCGGATCACCGATTTTCTGACATTTCGACGCGGATTTGCCGGAACCGAGGCCGATAGCCACCTGCGGGGCCTTTGGCAGTTGGCAATGGCGGCTTGGACCGAACGCCCCGGATAGCCCAGCAGCAGAAACGGATTGCGCGTCGAGGGAAGGCCTGTCGGGGATTTGCCATCCCGGACGGCTGGGGCAACAGGCGCCGGTGCACTGTCCGGCCCGAGGAATGACTCGCACGAAAGCCTGCAATGGAGCGAAGCTGTTGCGGCGTTCACTCATTGTTCACATTTTGCGGTTGGAGACTCGGCCGTGAATGCCTATCTTCTGTCCCTGTCCTGTCCCGGAGCCTCCCATGGAACAGAAGTTCATCTCCGTCCGCGGCGCACGCGAGCATAATCTCAAGAATGTCGATGTGGATATTCCGCGCGACAAGCTGGTGGTGCTGACGGGCCTCTCCGGGTCGGGGAAGTCGTCACTGGCCTTTGACACGATCTATGCGGAGGGGCAGCGGCGCTATGTGGAGAGCCTGTCGGCCTATGCACGGCAGTTTCTGGACATGATGCAGAAGCCGGACGTGGATCACATCTCCGGTCTCTCGCCCGCCATCTCCATCGAGCAGAAGACCACGTCGAAGAACCCGCGCTCCACCGTGGGCACCGTGACAGAGATCTACGACTACCTCCGTCTGCTCTTCGCGCGGGTGGGGGTGCCCTACAGCCCCGTGACCGGCCTGCCGATCGAGGCGCAGCAGGTGCAGGACATGGTGGACCGGACGCTGGCCCTGCCTGAAGGCACGCGGGCCTATCTGCTGGCGCCCATCGTGCGCGAGCGGAAGGGCGAGTACCGGAAGGAAATGTTGGAGCTGCGCAAACAGGGCTTCCAGCGCGTCAAGGTTGACGGGCAGTTCTACGAGCTGGACGAACCGCCGACGCTGGACAAGAAATTCCGCCATGACATCGACGTGGTGGTGGATCGGATCGTCGTGCGGCCGGGGTCGGAGACGCGGCTGGCCGACAGCTTCCGCACCGCGCTCGACCTGGCCGACGGCATCGCGATAGTGGAGACCGCGCCGACGGACGGCGAGCCGCAACGCATCACCTTCTCCGAGAAGTTCGCCTGCCCGGAATCCGGCTTCACCATCCCGGAAATCGAACCGCGCCTGTTTTCCTTCAACGCGCCGATGGGGGCCTGTCCGGTCTGCGACGGGTTGGGGGTGGAGCTGTTCTTTGACGAACGGCTGGTGGTCCCGGACGTGACGCTGAAGGTCGCGGATGCCATCGCGCCCTGGGCCAAGTCCAAAAGCCCCTATTACCGCCAGACCATCGAGGCGCTCGCCGATCACTACGGCTTCGATCCGAATACGCGCTGGAAGGATCTGCCGGAGAAGGCGCGCGATGTCTTCGTCAACGGCTCGCGCGGCGAGGAGGTCACCTTCCGCTACGATGAGGGGGGCCGCGTCTATCAGGTGAAGCGCGCGTTCGAGGGTGTCATCCCGAACATGGAGCGCCGCTACCGCGAAACCGATTCCGCCTGGAGCCGCGAGGATCTGGAGCGTTACCAGAACAACCGCCCCTGCGCGGCCTGCCACGGCTACCGGCTGAAGCCTGAGGCACTCGCAGTCAAGATCGCTGGCCTGCATGTCGGGCAGGTGGTGGAGAAATCCATCCGCGAGGCGCATGACTGGGTGCTCTCCGTCCCCGAAACGCTGACCGAGCAGCGGAACGAGATTGCGCGCGCGATCCTGAAGGAGATCAGGGAGCGGCTGGGCTTTCTGGTCAATGTCGGGCTGGATTACCTCACGCTGTCCCGCTCCGCCGGCACGCTGTCAGGCGGGGAAAGCCAGCGCATCCGGCTGGCGAGCCAGATCGGATCGGGGCTGACGGGGGTGCTTTATGTGCTGGACGAGCCGTCCATCGGCCTGCACCAGCGCGACAATGACAGGCTGCTGGAGACGCTGAAGAACCTGCGGGATGCCGGGAATACCGTGCTTGTGGTGGAGCATGACGAGGATGCCATCCGCACCGCGGATTACGTGCTCGACGTCGGGCCCGGCGCGGGCGTGCATGGCGGAGAGATCGTGGCGCAGGGAACGCCCGAGCAACTGGCGGCGGATCCTGCCTCGCTCACCGGGAAATACCTCTCCGGCGAGCGGGAGATCGCGGTGCCCAAGGAGCGGCGCAAGGGCAACGGCAAGAAGGTGACGGTGGTCAATGCGACCGGCAACAACCTCCGGAACGTGACGGCCGATTTTCCGCTGGGCAAGTTCGTCTGCGTGACGGGCGTGTCCGGCGGCGGCAAGTCCACCCTGACCATAGAGACGCTGTTCAAGACGGCTTCCATGCGGCTCAACGGCGCGCATCAGACGCCGGCCCCCTGTGACACGGTGAAGGGGCTGGACCATCTGGACAAGGTGATCGACATCGACCAGCGCCCCATCGGGCGCACGCCGCGCTCAAACCCCGCCACCTATACCGGCGCTTTCGGGCCGATTCGAGACTGGTTTGCCGGTCTGCCCGAGGCGCAGGCGCGGGGCTACAAGCCGGGACGCTTCTCCTTCAACGTGAAGGGAGGGCGGTGCGAAGCCTGTCAGGGCGATGGTGTCATCAAGATCGAAATGCACTTCCTGCCGGATGTCTATGTCACCTGCGAAACCTGCAAGGGCGCGCGTTACAACCGGGAAACGCTGGAAATAAAGTTCAAGGGCAAGAGCATATCGGACGTTCTTGATATGACGGTTGAAGACGCGCAGAGCTTCTTCAGCGCGGTCCCCTCCATCCGGGAGAAGATGGACGCGCTTGTTCAGGTGGGGCTTGGCTACGTGAAGGTGGGTCAGCAGGCGACCACGCTTTCCGGCGGTGAGGCGCAGCGGGTAAAACTGTCGAAGGAACTCGCGCGCCGGTCCACAGGCCGCACACTCTATATCCTCGACGAGCCGACGACGGGGCTGCATTTCGAGGATGTGCGCAAGCTGCTGGAGGTACTGCACCAGCTTGTCGATCAGGGGAATACGGTGGTGGTGATCGAGCACAATCTCGATGTCGTCAAGACTGCCGACTGGATCATCGACATCGGCCCCGAGGGCGGGGACGGAGGGGGGCGCATCGTCGCCACGGGCACACCCGAGGCTGTGGCGAAGGTGTCCGACTCCTATACGGGGCACTACCTTGGCCCGCTGCTGAAACCGCGCCGGATGGCCGCGGAATGAGCGTGCAGGCCTGCCTCAACGGCGCCCGCCGCGCGGGATCGCATCCGACGCTGCCGGTCACACCTGCCGAACTCGCCCGTGACGCGGCCCTCTGCCGCGCCGCGGGGGCGGAGACCGTGCATCTGCATGTGCGCGATCACGGCGGGGCGGAATCGCTGCGCCCGGAGCATGTGGCCGAAACCCTGACCGCCGTTCGGGAAGCGGTGCCCGGCATGCCGGTAGGCATTTCTACCGGGGCGTGGATCCCGCCCTATGGCCAGCGGCTTGCAGCGATGGCGGAATGGTCGGTTCGCCCGGATTTCGTCTCCGTCAACCTCTCCGAAGCCGACGCGCCGGAGGTGATCGCTCTCATGCAGCGGCAGCGGATCGGGGTGGAGGCCGGGTTGAGCTCGCTTGAGGATGTCCGCCGCCTGTTGCCGCTGGAGCCCGGCAACTGCCTGCGTTTTCTCGTAGAGATGGAAACCGCCGATTTCGCGGCGCAACGCAAGGAGGCGGAGGAAATGATCCGCCGCCTCGCAGATGCCGCCCCGCATGTCCCGGTGCTGTTGCACGGGATGAATGCGACCGCGTGGCGTTTCGTCGATATGGCGGCGGAGCAGGGTCTGGCCACGCGGATCGGGCTGGAGGACGTGCTCACCCTGCCGGACGGTTCCCCCGCTGATAATCCGCGGCTGGTGGCCGAAGCGGTCAGGAGGTATCCCGCGATCTAGCCGGGGGGTTGCAGGTTTGGACCGGCATCGACACCGGGAACGATGATCGTTCGCCTTCGGATCTGATCCTGCAATTGCTGTCGCTGCCGGATCTGATCCTGCAGCGCATTGTTCCGCTGCTGGTCCATCTGCTGCCTTTGGTTGTCGATCTGCTGATTGCGGCGGCGCAGTGCATCGGCACTGTCGGGGGTCTGGGCACACCGCATGCCGGGCGGGCAGGTGGTTTGGGCGAGGGCTGGCCCCGACATGCACGACATGCTCAACGTGATCGTCAGGGCCAGTGCCGACAGGAGAGCGCGCTTCCGCATCATCCCCCCATCAGCCGGTCATAGGACAGCATGATCTGTGCCACGCGTTGGCTGCTATCGTCCACCATCACTACCCAGCCTTTCAGCACACGGTAATGATAGCCGCGCGGCGGCGTCGGCAGACGGCTGCGCGCCGCCTGCTGGAAGGGCGGAGCCGCGCGCGCGCTGTCTCCCAGCTCGGGCGCGTTTCTCGGCAGTTCGCTTCCATCCCACGCATAGCCATAGCGCGGCGTGTAAGACGGTTGCGATGGCCACGGGTTGAAGGGAATTGTCATCAGCCCCGCCAGCAACCCCGTCCAGATCGGACTGGAATCCGAATATCTTCTCGGCCGGCGGTCATAGCCGGGGGGCCAGCGCCCGTTGTTCCACCCGGGCGGCGGCCGATCGGGACGGGGGCGGCTCCCCCATCCCTGCGGAGGCCGGTCCGGCGGCCAGCGACCGTTCCAACCGGGAGGCGGCCGATCAGGCGGAGGGCGATTGCCCCAACCGGGCGGCGGCCTGTCGGGCGAAGGGCGATTGCCCCACCCCGGCGGCGGTCTGTCGGGCCGGGGCCTGTCAGGTGGCGGTCTGTCAGGTGGAGGGCGGTTGCCCTGTCCCGGCGGTATTACGGCGGGCGGACGGCGATCCCGATCCCGCCGTGAGGGCTCGGGCGTGCGCCCCTGCCGCTCGATCAGGGAATTGCCGGACTCGCGCGAACGGTCCCGGTCCCTGCCACGGTCCCCCCTGTCGGAGCCACCGCAGAGCGCAGGGTTGTCCGCACACTGGGCCTGTGCAAACGCAGGCGGAAGCGGCATCACCAACAGCGCCGACAGCGAAATGAGCGCGACACTTCGCCAGAGTGAACCGACAACCCGAGTCATCATCTCCTCCCAGAGATCCCTCCGCGCCCGATCTGCCGGCCGCGCCCTATGCCAAGGATCTGTGTCGTTTTTCGAACCTTGGCAACATCGCGGAGAAATCTTTTCCGCTTCCATCCTCCTCATCAACAAAAGTTGCATAGAGGCGGGCGGCCAGCTCCCCCATGGGAGTGTCGGCATCGGCCGATTCCGCCGCTTGCTGGCTGAGGCGGAGGTCCTTCAGCATCAGGTCGGAAGCAAATCCCGGCTTGTAGCCGTTGTCGGCAGGGGACTTCGGTCCCACTCCGGGCGCGGGGCAGTAGGCGTTCATCGACCAGCTGTAGCCGGAGGAGGTGGAGACCACGTCGAACATCTTCGCGCGGTCCAGGCCCAGTTTGTCGGCCAGCGCGAAAGCCTCGCATGTGGCGATCATGGTCACGCCGAGGATCATGTTGTTGCAGATCTTCGCAGCCTGGCCGGCGCCCGACTCGCCGCAGAGCACCGCCTTCTGACCCATGACGTCGAACAGCGGCTTCACCTTGTCGAACGCCACCTGGGATCCCCCGGCCATGAAGGTCAGCGTGCCGGCGTCGGCCCCGCCGCTACCGCCGGAGACCGGCGCGTCAACCGCCAGAAGCCCGGCCTTGCCTGCCTCCTCGGCGACAGCGCGGGCGCTTTCGACATCCACCGTCGAGCAATCCAGGAACACCGCGCCCTGCTGCATGGCGGGCAGGATCTCCGCCGCGACCGCGCGGAGGATCTTCCCGTTCGGCAGCATCGTGATGACCACATCGGCACCGCGCGCGGCCTCCTCAGCGGAAGCGGCCATGGAGACGCCCGCAGGCGCCGGGGCGACAAGGTCGAACCCGGTCACCGTATGGCCCGCCGTGGCGAGGTTCCGTGCCATCGGGCCACCCATGTTGCCAAGGCCGATGAAACCGATCTTCATTTAAGCTCCTCCTCCATGTTCAATTCGTCGGCCCCGAGGGGGGCCGTGATCTCTGCCACACGCGCGGCCATGTCGCCCGGGGCGATGTCCTGCCATTTCGGCTGACGGTCCTTGTCGATGATCTGGGCGCGCACGCCTTCCAGAAAATCGCCTTCCTCCAGCAGCCGCCAGGTGGCGCGGTACTCGTGCGTCAGCGCGGCGCGGACACTTTCCTTTGCCGCCGTGCCGCGGATCAGCGCCAGCGTCACCGCCATCGACAGCGGTGAGTTCCGCTGCATCGTCTTCAGCGTCGCGGCGGCAAATTCGCCCGGCTCATCCGCCAGCGCCTTCATGATCGCGGCTACGGAGTCGTGCCGGAAGAGCCGGTCCACCGAGGCCTCATGCTCCGCCAGCGGCGGGGCAGGCGGTTGCTCCGCATGGCGGGCGATTAGGTCCACGCCGCCCCCGGCCGCAAGCTCCGCCTTCAGCAGATCCCAATGGGACTGCGGCACGTAGTGATCGGCGAAATTCGCATAGATCGCGTCCCCCGGTCCCATCCGGTGCCCCGTGAGGCCGAGATACTCGCCCATCCGCCCCGCCGCATGGGCAAGGCGGTAGGTGCCGCCCACGTCGGGTATCAGCCCGATACCGCATTCCGGCATGGCCATCTGTGTCGTCTCGCAGACGATCCTGTCGGAGCCGAGACAGCCGATACCCACACCGCCACCCATGACGAAACCGTGCAGGAAGCTGATGATCGGCTTGCGGTATTCGGCGATCTTGGCGTTCAGCCGGTATTCCTCCCGCCAGAACTCCCGGCCAAGCGCATAGTCGCCCTCGCGCCCCGCATGGTAGATCTCGGCGATGTCGCCACCGGCGCAGAAGGCACGGTCGCCCTCCGCATCCAGCAGGATGAGCTTGACCTCCGGGTCATGCGCCCAGTCGTCCAGCGCCTTCTCCATCGCCAGCGCCATCGGGTGGGTGAGGGCGTTCAGCGCCTTGGGCCGGGTCAGGGTGATGTGGCCCGCCTGGCCAATCTTGCGGGTAAGAATGTCGGACATCAGGCACGCTCCGTTAGCAGGCTGCGCGAGGTTATCAGGCGCATGATCTCGTTGGTTCCCTCGAGAATCTCGTGCACACGCAGGTCGCGCACGATCTTCTCGATGCCGTAGTCGGCCAGATAACCGTAGCCCCCGTGAAGCTGGAGGCAATCGTTCGCGGTCCGGGACGCGGCCTCCGTCACGAAAGCCTTTGCCATCGCACAGAATTTCGTGGCGTCGGATGCGCCGGTATCCAGCTTCCATGCCGCTTGCCGCAGGAATGTCCGGGCGGCCTGAAGAGCGATCTCGCAATCCGCGAGCCGGAATTGCAGCGCCTGGAAGCTGTCCAGCGTTTTGCCGAAGGCCTTGCGCTCCCCGATGTAGGTCAGCGTGCGGTCCAGCGCGGCCTGTGCCCCGCCGAGCGCGCAGGCGGAGATGTTGAGACGCCCGCCGTCCAGCCCGACCATGGCGTAGGTGAAGCCGCGGCCTTCTTCCCCCATGATGTTGTCGAGCGGGGTGAGGCAATCGTCGAACTGCACCTGCCGCGTCGGCTGTGCGCGCCAGCCCATCTTGTCCTCCAGCTTGCCGAAGGAGAGACCCGGCGCATCGCTTTCCACGACGACGGTGGAAATGCCCTTCGGCCCCTCTCCGCCCGTGCGGACCATGACGACGTAGGCATCCGAATAGCCGCCGCCGGAGATGAACGCCTTGGTGCCGTTGAGCTTCCAGCCCTCGTTCGTGCGTTCCGCGCGGGTGCGGAGCGCCGCCGCGTCGGAGCCGGAGCCGGGTTCGGTCAGACAGTAGGAGAGCACCTTCTCCATCGTCACCGCGGGCCGCAGGATGCGCTCCTTGACGTCGTCCGAGGCGAACTTCGCCAGCATTCCGCAGCACATGTTGTGGATGGAGAGAAACGCGGCGACGGAGGGGCAGGCGGTGGAGAGCGCCTCGAACACCAGCGTCGCATCCAGCCGCGACAGACCGGAGCCGCCCCAGTCTTCCCCGACATACAGCCCGCCGAAGCCCAGTTCCGCAAGTTTCGTCCACAGATCTCGCGGGATCGTGCCCTGCTGCTCCCACTCATGGGCAAAGGGCGCAATATGCTCGGCGGCGAATTCGCGGGCGATGTCGTAGATCGCCTGCTGCTCTTCCGTCAATGCGAAGTCCATGGTTCCTCCTCCGGTCTTCGGGTTCACAGAACCCCGCGCCGCGGGGGACTGCAAGTGGCTTCACAAGGGGGTGATTCGCTTTCAACGCGAAAAGGCACCCGGGTATTCCTCTTGAAATTTATTTAACCGTTGCGGAAGGGGACACAAAACCTCCGGTTGTTCAGGCATCATTCACCAGATACATACTAATATTAGTATTAATAAATAGTTTCCGGGAGGAAGATCAAAAAGTTTTTGATTTTAAACAATTTACGTCCTACCCGTTCTTCAGGGCCAAGGCGAACGGCCCGCTGCCATACAACCTTTAGAAGTTTGTCTTGTAACAGGTGTGAACATGACCGCATTTTTCAAAGCCGCTACTGTCGCCGCCTCTTTGCTGATCCCGTTTGCCGGGGCCGAGGCCGCGACCTTCGATTTTTCCGGGCCGACCGGCTCCGCCTCTTCCTACAGCTACAATGTGGACGGGATCGGCCTCACCATCACCGCGCAATCCTACCTTGTGGAGGCGCCGCTTACCGTCACCCGCGCGAGCGGTGGGCATGGCGTGAATTCCGGCCGTTTCGACAACAACGAACTGGACGGGTTCGGCGTCAATGAAGTGCTCATCTTCACTTTCGATCAGGAAGTGACGCTGGGCAATGTCGCCTTCTCGAACGTCGGCTGGCTCGACACTTTCTCCTTCTTCTCCGGCCCAAATACGCCTTGGGATTTCTCGGGCGCGGCCCTCGCCTCCAACTTCGACCTGTCGGGTTACACCGGGACCGTGTTCGGCATCGGGACGATCAACCCGCTGTCGTCCTTCCGCATCGCCTCGCTGGAGGCAACGGCGACCGACGCTCCGGCTCCGGTTCCGCTGCCGGCGGCAGCCTTTGTGCTGCTGGGCGGCGTCGCGGCACTGGCCGCCGTGCGCCGCCGCAAGTCCTGATCTCGCGGAAGGGGGAGGGTCTGCCTCCCCCTTTTTGCGTTCAGGTGGTCGGGAAGTTCAGCACGGCGCCTTCCTTGATACCGCTCGGCCAGCGTGCCGTCACGGTCTTGGTCCGCGTGTAGAAGCGGAACGCATCCGGCCCGTGCTGGTTCAGGTCGCCGAAACCGGATTTCTTCCAGCCGCCGAAGGTGAAATATCCCAGCGGCACCGGGATCGGCACGTTGACACCCACCATACCCACGTTCACGCGGCTGGCGAAGTCGCGTGCGGTATCGCCATCGCGGGTGAAGATCGCGGTGCCGTTGCCGTATTTGTTGTCCATGGTGAGCTTCAGCGCCTCCTCATAGGTTTCGCTGCGCACGGTGGACAGGACAGGCCCGAAGATCTCCTGCTTGTAGATCTCCATGTCGGGCGTCACGCGGTCGAACAGGGTCGGACCGACGTAGAAGCCGTTCTCATAGCCTTGCAGATTGAAGCCGCGCCCGTCCACGACCAGTTCCGCGCCCTGCTTCACGCCCGAGTCGATGAGGCCGAAGATCCGCTCCTGCGCAGCCTTCGTCACCACCGGGCCGTAGTCGATGTCGTTGCCCGCCGTATAGGGGCCGACCTTCAGCTTCTCGATACGCGGAACCAGCTTTTCCACCAGCCGGTCAGCGGTTTCCTCGCCCACGGGGATGGCGACGGAAATCGCCATGCAGCGTTCGCCCGCCGCGCCGAAACCGGCGCCGACCAGCGCATCCGCCGCCTGATCCAGATCGGCATCGGGCATGATGATCATGTGGTTCTTCGCGCCGCCGAAGCACTGCACGCGTTTGCCGTTCGCGCAGCCGCGGGAATAGATGTATTCCGCGATCGGGGTCGATCCGACAAAGCCGATGGCCTGGATCGTCGGGTTGTCGAGGATGCCATCAACCGCATCCTTGTCACCGTTGACGACCTGCAACACGCCCGGGGGAAGCCCCGCTTCGGTCAGGAGTTCGGCCAGCATCAGCGGCACGGAGGGGTCGCGCTCGGAAGGTTTCAGGATCATCGCGTTGCCGCAGGCGAGGGCGGGCGCGATCTTCCACAGCGGGATCATCGCGGGGAAGTTGAACGGCGTGATTCCGGCCACGACACCCAGCGGCTGGCGCATGGAGTAGAGGTCGATCCCCGTGCCCGCGCTGTCCATATACTCGCCCTTCAGCAGGTGCGGGGCGCCGATGGAGAATTCCACCACGTCCACGCCGCGCTGAATGTCGCCGCGCGCATCCGGCAGCGTCTTGCCATGTTCGGACGACAGGGCGGTGGCGAGCTTGTCCATGTCGCGGTTGATGAGACGCACGAATTCCATCAGCACGCGGGCGCGGCGCTGCGGGTTGGTCGCGGCCCAGCCCGGCTGGGCCTTGGCGGCGGCTGCGATGGCTTCGTCAAGCTCGGCCTTGGAGGCAAGCGCGACCTTCGCCTGCACCTCACCCGTTGCGGGGTTGTAAACGTCGGCGGTGCGGCCCGAAGTGCCGGGCACATACTTGCCGTTGATCCAGTGACCGAGTTCCTTCACGGTATTCTCCCTCTCCTCAGAGACCGCCGTCACCTTAGTCTTGCAATTTTATCGGCGGAAGGGGCAGTTTCCCAAAAGCGTTTTGCAGGGATGCCGGTATGGAAGTCGCTGATTGGGATGATCTTCGCATCTTCCTCGCCGTTGCGCGGGGGGAGAGCCTTTCGGCCGCCGGGCGCATCCTGCGGCTTGATCCCGCGACGGTGGGGCGGCGCGTCGCGCGGCTGGAGGAGGGGCTGGGTGCCACGCTCTTCGCCAAGTCACCCCAGGGTTACGCGCTGACGGAGGCGGGGCAGGGCCTCCTTGCCCATGCCATCCGGGCGGAGCAGGCGGTGAGCGGCGCGATGGAGGAGGCGCGCGGAACGCCGGGCAAGCTGGTGGGGGCCATCCGCATCGGCGCGCCCGATGGCTGTGCGAACTATCTTCTGCCGCAAGTGACCGCCGCGATCTGTGCCGAGCACCCGGATCTGGAGGTACAGATCGTGGCCCTACCGCGGGTGTTCAACCTCTCCAAGCGCGAGGCCGACCTTGCCGTGGGCGTCAGCCGGCCGGAGGCGGGCCGGCTCTCGGTGCAACGGATCGCGGATTACCAGCTCCACCTCGCCGCGTCGCGCGATTATCTGGACAATGCGCCGCCGATCCACACCCTTGCCGATCTGAAGGGCCATCGGATCATCGGTTATATCCCGGACATGATCTTCGACAAGGAGATCGACTATCTTGCGGAGATCGGGGCGGAGACCGTCTCCTTCGGCTCCAACTCCGTGGCGGTGCAGTTCAACTGGGTCCGGCAGGGGGCGGGGATCGGCGTGGTGCATGACTTCGCCATTCCTTCCGCGCCGAATGTGGTGCGGGTTCTGCCGGAGGCTTTCGGCCTCACCCGCAGCTTCTGGCTCATCCGTCATGCCGATGACCGGCGGGTGGAGCGTCTCAATCGTTTTGCCGACTTGCTTGCGACAGGACTTCGGAGGGAACTTTCAAGATTGGAGGCGATCGCTTGACAGACGGTCGGGACATCTCAGGCTGTTGAGGGGAGCGCCGTGACAGAGGAGGAATGTCCATGCTTGTGCGACAGGTTCTTTCAGCAAAGGGTTCGGGCAACGTCGCGACGATTGACCCGGACATGACGGTGGCGGAGGCCGCGCGGCAGTTGTCGTCGCGCAAGATCGGCTGCCTCGTGGTATCGGCGGATGGCAGGACGCTGGACGGCATCCTGTCGGAACGCGACATCGTGCGGGAGATCGGCCGTCAGGGCCCCGGTTGTCTTGAGGCGCCCGTCCGCTCGATGATGACGACGAAGGTCGTCATCTGTGCGCCGGGCGATGAGGGTGTCGTCATCCTCTCCCGCATGACGGAGGGCCGCTTCCGCCACATGCCGGTGCTGGAGGATGGCGCAATGGTCGGCCTCATCTCCATCGGCGACATGGTGAAGGCGCGGCTTTCGGAGCTGTCGATGGAGAAAGAGGCGCTCGAAGGCATGATCATGGGCTACTAGGCTGCGGTCTGGGCAGAAAACTTCGGCAAACTTTCGGCGTCCCTCTTGCGTCCGGGCCTGTGATATTGTTGCTTCTGCCCCGAAAGCGGAGGGGACAGCATGCGCATCGGCCTGTATCCGGGGACGTTCGACCCCGTCACCCATGGACATCTGGATATCATAAAGCGCGCGACCGCCCTTGTGGACAGGCTGGTGATCGGCGTTGCGATCAACCGAAACAAGGGGCCGCTCTTCACGTTGGAGGAGCGGGTGGAGATGATCGAATCCCAATGCGCCGACCTGTCGGAGCTGCATGGGGCCGAAATCGTCGTGCATCCTTTCGAAAACCTGCTGATCGACTGCGCGAGGGATGTGGGCGCTTCCATCATCGTGCGGGGTCTCCGTGCCGTTTCCGACTTCGAGTATGAATTCCAGATGGTCGGGATGAACCGGGTGCTCGATCCGTCGGTCGAAACGGTTTTCCTGATGGCGGAGGCGCGTCACCAGTCGATCGCCTCCAAACTGGTGAAAGAGATCGCAAAGCTCGGCGGCGACGTTTCCCGTTTCGTCCCGCCCGCTGTGTCGGACGCGCTGAAGCAACGTTTCGTCTGACAGGACTACATCTGGCGGGGAAGCCGTGTTGCAGCCTCAGGTGTTGCGCTGACTGCGCAGTTCTGCCGCATGGCTTCCCGCAAATGCCGCAGGATCACCTCCGGCCGTCATGGTGACCGCGAAGCGCCGCGAGAGTGGTGCCAGCCATCCCCCTCCTGTCAGGCTGGAGTATGAATATCGCATCCCCGGCTCCTGCCGGGATGCGGCGCTGACACACCGCATCATCCTGTCGCCTGCGCAAACAAGACGCCTTAGCTGGATGCTATAGGGCAGCGTCTCCTGCGTAACGGCTCACAGTTAAGCCGAGCGCGACATGGGGGGAGGCAGGATATCTGTTCCTAACCGCATAGAGACTTTCGCCGACATCCTGCCCTGCGCAGGCGGTTTCCGCCACGCCCTGACAGGGTGGGCGAAGACTTCAGCGACCTTCCCGGCAAAGATGTTATACAGAAAATCTGGCCTCCATACGTATCGCGCAACAGGTGCAAAAGGCGGGCGGTATCGCGGGCGATCAGTGATGGCCTCCGGTCCATATGTAGAACGGAGACAGAGCGTAATGGCGAAACGGCCAGATTGCAGCCCGTCGTCTCTGGAAAATATGAGGGTAAATCAATGGTGCCCAGAGCCGGAATCGAACCAGCGACACGCGGATTTTCAATCCGCTGCTCTACCAACTGAGCTATCTGGGCACCGTCCGGTGGGCTCGCCCGCCGGTGGAGCGGTGTTTAAGTGAGCCCGGGGAGACTGTCCAGAGGCAAATGCCGGTCAATGACGGATTTCTTTTGGTTCCGCCATCGACCGTGTTTCGAGGTCATCCTCGTCCGGCGCGTCCTCTTCTGCCGCCGGAATCGCATAGGCGCCGGTCAGCCATTTTCCAAGGTCGATGTCGGCGCAGCGGCGCGAACAGAAGGGGCGGTACTTCTCCACCGCCGGTTTTCCGCAGATCGGGCAGGGCATGGCAGCCTCCTCAGGCGAGGCCGGAAACCAGGGGCAGGCGCTCGCGTTTGCGTTGCAGTTCGAAATTGCCCAGCGGCGTCCATCCGGCAAGGCTGGTCTCTCCGCCCTCCGCCCGGAAGGCGGCGCGCAGAACCTGTTCGAGGGCGCTCCGGTCCTTCTTCGGCATGGGCGCGAAATCGACGATGATCTGCCCGCCAAGCCCCTTGAGCCGGAGCAGGCGCGGCAATTCCCGGGCGGCAGCGATATTGGCCTTCAGGCCCGCGGCGGGGCTGGTGTCGCCCCCGGTATTCACGTCCACGGCGACGAGGGCGCGCGTCGGCTCCACATGCAGGCTGCCGCTTCCCGAAAGAACGGCGGTCGGCAACAGAACGTCTTCGATCTGCTCCTCCACCCCGAAGCGGACAAAGGCACCGACCGCATCGTCCACCTCATCGGCGGGCGGGTCGGACCAGTCGCGCCACGCGATGTCCCAGGCGCCTGCGCCTTCCACCAGAAGCTCGGGGCCGCCGGTGGTATCGGCGATCACAGCTTCGGCGAGGCTACGCATCGCGGCGATATCCTCGACGATCTCCGTCTCCTCCGCGCGGGCGGCGGCGGTGCGGAGCACGAGACCGAAATCCTCCGGCGCTCCGCCCATTGCCGTTTCCGCCATGGCGGTCAGCGCCTCGCGCACATCGGCATCATGGATGGCACGGGAGACGTTGAGGCCCGGCGCGCCAGGAGTGACGATGGCAAGGCGGCTCTTGAACAGCAGGCGGGTGCCGACCGGCACGGCCTTGCCCGGCTCTGCCCAGCCGGTGACCTGAACGATCAGGCTCTGACCGGGGGAGAGACCGCCCGCCTGACGGAGAAAGCCCTTCTGCCCATCGGGCAGGCGCAGGAAGACACCACCCTGACCCTTCATCTGGCGATCGACGATACCACGGCAGATCGCGCCCGGTTGCAGGCCTGCATCTTCCGGTGGATCGACGAGGAAATCCTCAAGCCGTCCGTCGATGAGCAGGGCGGCGGCGGGCCGGCCCTGCCAGTGGTCGAGCAGGATCACGCGTCCCTTCATGCCGCCTCCCGTAGCGAACAGCCCGCGGCGGTCAGAAGCTGCGCCGTTTCCGCCACGGGAAGGCCGACGACGCCGGTAAAGGAACCCTGAATCCAGGGGATGAACGCGCCTGCACGGCCCTGGATCGCATAGGCTCCCGCCTTGCCCTCCCACTCGCCGCTGGCGAGGTAGCCGTTCAGTTCGATGTCCGAGAGCCGCTTCATCTGCACGGTCGTTTCCACGACCCGCTCCCACAGCCGTTCGCCACGACGGACGGCGACAGCGGTGATGACCTTGTGCCTGCGTCCGGCGAGGGCGACCAGAAAGGCCGCGGCCTCCGCAGCATCGGCCGGCTTGCCGAGAATCCGCCGCCCCAGCGCCACGGTGGTATCGGCGCAGAGCACGACATCCTCCGGCGCGGCGGTCACGGCAGCGGCCTTTTCCCGCGCCATCCGGGCGCAGTAGGGCCGCGGCAGTTCGCGGGCACGAGGGGTTTCGTCGATGTCGGGGGGCAGGATCGCATCGGGGCAAAGCCCGAGTTGCGCCAGAAGTTCCTTCCGGCGCGGGCTGGCCGATCCGAGGATCAGGCGCATTACTTGAAGCGGTAGTTGATCCGGCCCTTGGACAGATCGTAGGGCGTCATCTCAACCTGAACGCGGTCGCCGGCAAGGACGCGGATCCGGTTCTTGCGCATCTTACCTGCCGTATGAGCGATGATTTCATGGCCGTTTTCCAGCTCGACCCGAAACGTCGCATTCGGCAGGAGTTCCTTCACGACGCCGGGAAATTCGAGCAGTTCTTCCTTGGCCATGTTCACTCCAATGGGGATCGCCCGCACAAATCGCGGGCAGGGGATAGATGCGCCCATTCGCGACGGATTTCAAGCCGGGAGTTGCGGCAAGGCGAAAAGAAACCGGCTTCCTACGGAAGCGGTGCATTTCGGGGCAGGATGCCGGGAGGATGCCTGCCGGTCAACAGCCCCGTGGCGGCGCAGTGTCGCTTTCCCGCCGAGAAGCGTCGGGCCGACGGCATCGGCCCGCGCGGCGGCATCGCATGGTGCCAGCATCTTCCCGCACAGGACGCGCATCATGAAGACCCATGTCAGAGCCCTTGTCGTCGGTGGCGGCGCCGTCGGCACAGCCATTGCCTATCACCTCGCCCGTGCGGGATGGGACACCATGTTGCTGGAACGGGATGAGCTGACCTCCGGCTCCACCTGGCACGCGGCGGGGCTTCTGCCGCTTTTCAACATGGGCTACGCGACCAGCCATATCCACGACTACTCCGTCCGCTTCTACAAGACGCTGGAGGCGGAGACGGGCCTGAACCCCGGCTTCGCCATCGTCGGCAACCTCCGCATGGCGCAGACTGAGGCGCGGATGGATGAGTACCGGCTCTATTCCGCCACGGCGGAGGCGGTCGGCATCGAACACGTGTTCCTGACCCCGCAGCAGATTACGGAGCGCTGGCCGCTGGTCCGCGCGGAGGATCTGAAGGGCGCGCTCTTTCATCCGACGGACGGTTACATCAACCCTGCCGATGTCACGCAGGCCATGGCGCGGGGCGCGCGGCTGCACGGCGCGACGATCGAGCGGCGCTGGCAGGTGGACGGCTACCGCTGGACGGGGCGCGAATGGGTGGTCACCGCCACGAAGATGGTGGAGCGTGGCGGGAACCTCGTCCCCTCGGAGGAGCGGGTGGAGATCACCGCCGAACATGTGGTGACGGCGACCGGCAACCATGCGCAGCGGACGGCGCGGCTCCTCGGCATCAAGATCCCCGCGATTCCGGTTGAGCATCAGTATATCGTGACGGAGCCTGACCGTGCGCTGGTGGAGTGGCGGAAGGCGGGCAACCCGGAGCATCCCGTCCTGCGCGACGCGGATGCGAAATGGTATGTGCGGGAGGAACGCGGCGGCTGGATCCTCGGCCCCTATGAGCGGGGTGCGCCCGCGCGGTTCGCCTACGGTGTGCCGGAGAGCTTCCGGGCAGACCTGTTCCCGCTCGCCCTCGACCGGATCGAGGAGGAATACGCCGCCATGCTCCACCGGATTCCCTCGTCCGAGGCGGTGGGGCTGAAGGACGACTTCAACGGGCCCATCTGCTACACGCCCGACGGCAACCCGCTGGTCGGTCCCGCGCCGGGCCTGCGCAACATGTGGCTGGCGGAGGGCTTCTCCTTCGGGATCACGGCGGCGGGCGGCACGGGCCATTACCTCGCCCAGATGATGACGGCGGGGGAGGCGGAGATCGACATGGCGAGCCTTGATCCCCGGCGCTACGGCGACTGGATGACCACCGAATATGCCGTCCGCAAGAACGAGGAATGCTATGAGCATGTCTTCGTCCTCCATCATCCCGATGAGGAACGGGAGGCCGCCCGTCCGCTGCGCACCGCCCCGGCCTATGACCGGCAGAAGGCGGCGGGCGCGCAGTTCGGCCAGATCAACGGCTGGGAGCGGCCGAACTACTACGCGCCCCCCGGTTTCGACGATCACGCCGCGCGCAGTTTCCGCCGCGGCGGCTGGTGGCGCTATGCAAGGGCGGAGGCGGAGGCGATCCGCTCCGCCGCCGGGCTGATCGACGCCAGCGCCTTCGCCAAGCATCTCGTGCGCGGTCCCGGAGCGACGGCGTTTCTCGACTGGTTCACCACCAACCGACTGCCGAAGGTGGGGCGGATCGGGCTGACCTACGCGCTCACCCCCACGGGCACCGTCCGGTCGGAATACACCATCGTGCGGCTGGCGGAGGATGCCTATTACCTCGTCTCGGCCGGGGCATGGGCGGCGTATGACGGCGACTGGCTGCGCAAATGCGCCGAGGACAGGCGGGCGGAGTTCGGCTGGATCGACATTCACGACGTCACGACGCAGTGGGGTGTCTTCGCGCTGGCGGGGCCTGCGTCGCGCGACATTCTCAAGACGCTGATCCGCGATGCAGAGCCGGAAACCGCGCTGTCCAACAAAAGGTTCCCGTGGCTTTCCATGCGGGAGGTGGAGCTGGGCATGTGCCCCGTCCGCGCGATCCGGGTGGCCTATACCGGAGAGCTTGGCTGGGAGCTTCACCACCCGATCGAGATGCAGACCTACCTCTGGGACAGGCTGATCGAGGCGGGCGAGCCGCACGGGATGAAGCTGGTCGGCGCGCGGGCCCAGAACTGGCTCCGGCAGGAGAAGTCCTACCGCGCCTTCGGGACGGAACTCGGGCGCGACGCGACACCGCTGGAGGCGGGGGTGGAGCGTTTCGTCGATCTTTCCAAGCAGTTTCAGGGCAGGGAGGCGATGGAGGCAGCCCCTCTCCGCGCCACTTGTGTCACCCTCCTGATCGACGGACCGGAGGATGCGGACCCCTGGGGGCGCGAGGCGCTTTCGCTGGACGGCAGGGTCGTCGGGCGGCTCACCTCCGGCGGGTGGTCGGCGGCCTTCGGGAAATCCATCGGCATGGGCTATGTGGAGCCGGGTCTCGCCACGCCTGGCACGCGGCTGGAGGTACGGATGGGCGGCAGGCTCTGGCCCGCCGAAGTGACGCAGGACAGCCCCTACGACCCGACGAACGCCCGCATCCGGGCTGACGGCTGACGGTATGAGGCATCCCCGCTGGAGGTGACGGTTGCCGCCGGGAAGCGGGTGCACGACACCCGCTGGAGAGGGCGTGAAACCTGAAGGGCGGGCGGATCATGCCCGTCCCCGTGATCCCCGGGGGCCGATGCCCTTTTCCCTTGGAAACGGCACCGGGTGGTCACATTCCGCGCAAACGCGCCGCAATCGCCATGCTGGCATTTGCTTGTCCCTCCGCCCGCGCATAGAAGCCTGAGGAATCGGCCTTGGCCGAATGGGTGGGGCAATTCGGGGACAGGCATGCCGTCGCGCCTTCCGGTCATGGTAATCTGCGTGACCATCCTGATCGACGCGATCGGGATCGGCCTGATCCTTCCCGTCACCCCTGCGCTTCTGCGCGAGGTGACGCATGAGGGGCTTGCCAATGCCGCGATCTGGGGGGGTGTGCTTGCCGCGCTCTTTGCGGTGATGCAGTTCCTGTTCGGCCCGGTGCTCGGCTCCCTGTCGGATCGCTACGGGCGGCGGCCGGTGCTGCTCGTCTCGCTGCTGGTGGTGTCGCTCGATTACATGCTGATGGCGCTGGCCCATACGCTGACGCTGCTCATCATCGGGCGGGCGATCGGCGGGCTGGCTTCCGCCACCCATGCGACGGCGGCGGCCTATATGGCCGATGTCTCCGCGCCGGAGAACAAGGCCCGGAACTTCGGCCTCATCAACGCGGCCTTCGGTCTGGGTTTCGTGCTCGGCCCGCTGGCCGGAGCAGGGCTGGCGGAGTTCGGCACACGCGCGCCCTTCTGGGCCGCGGCGGGGCTTGCGGCGCTCAATGCGGTAATCGGATACTTCGTGCTGCCGGAGACGGTGACGGACCGCATCCGCCGCCCCTTCGACATCCGCCGCGCCAACCCGTTCGGGGCGTTCCGGGCCATCGGGCGGCTGCCGGGCCTGCCGCGTTTCCTGATCGTCTATCTGCTCTACTGCATCGCGCTCTTTTCCTATCCCGCCGTCTGGCCCTTCTTCGGCGAGGCGCAGTTCGGCTGGAACAGCCGGATGGTCGGCATCTCGCTCGCGGTCTTCGGTATCGGCATGGCGGTGGTGCAGGGCTTTCTGATCGCGCCGATGATCCGCCGTTTCGGGGACGGGCGGACCGTCGTCATCGGCATGTGCATCGACGTGATCTCCTTCGTGGCGCTCGGTTTCATCACCAGCGGCACGCTGGCGCTGGCGCTGACGCCGCTGACCGCGCTCGGCGGGGTGGTGGGACCGGCGCTGACCGCGGTGATGTCCCGCCGGGCGCGCGACGATCAGCAGGGGGAGCTTCAGGGCGTTCTGGCCAGTCTCAACGCGCTCAACATGGTGATTTCACCGCTGGTGATGACGCAGGTCTTTGCGCATTTCACCTCCGGGCGGACATCCATCCACCTGCCGGGCGCGCCCTTCCTGCTGGCGGCGGCATTGATGGTGGTATGCATCCTGTTGTTCGTCACGCGGACGCGCCTGTTGCCGTCCGGGGATCGGGCCCGGCACGGCGGGAGCGCTTCCTAGCCCCGCGCCGGACAGCGACGATCGCGCCGCAAACGGGTGCCGGTCCTCCGTCAGCCTTGCCTCAGCCGGCATCGGGACATGTCCCACCTTCCCGCGCCGATCCCTCCGGTCACTTGGAAGCCCGCCGGTTCGCGCGAGGGCCCCGGCAGCAAAAAGCCCCGCCGAGGCGGGGCTTTCCTGTCACTCGCTCCGCGACTGGCGCTTGCGCTCATGCGGGTCGAGATAGCGTTTCCGCAGGCGGATGATCTTCGGCGTGACCTCCACCAGCTCGTCATCGTCGATATAGGCGATGGACTGCTCAAGGCTCATGGTGACCGGCGTGGTCAGACGCACCGCCTCATCCGTGCCGGAGGCGCGGACGTTGGTGAGCTTCTTGCCCTTCAGCGGGTTGACTTCAAGGTCATTGTCCCGGCTGTGCTCGCCGATGATCATGCCCTCGTAAACCGCTTCCTGCGCGCCGATGAACAGCTTGCCGCGCTCCTCCAGGTTCCAGAGCGCATAGGCGACGGAGGTGCCGTTCTCCATGGAGATCAGCACGCCCTGACGGCGGCCCTGGATCGCACCCTTGTAGGGGGCCCAGCTGTGGAAGATGCGGTTGAGCACGCCCGTGCCGCGCGTGTCGGTCAGGAATTCGCCCTGATAGCCGATCAACCCGCGCGACGGCACATGGGCCACAATCCGCGTCTTGCCGGCCCCTGCGGGACGCATCTCCACCAGATCGCCCTTGCGGGTGCCGGTCAGCTTGTCGATCACCGCGCCGGTGTAGTCGTCATCCACGTCGATGATGACTTCCTCGATCGGCTCCAGCCGCTCGCCGCCTTCATCGCGCAGGATGACGCGGGGGCGGGAGATGGAAAGCTCGAAGCCCTCGCGGCGCATGTTCTCGATGAGCACGCCCATCTGAAGCTCGCCCCGGCCGGACACCACGAAGCTCTCGCCGCCCGGTGTGTCCTCGACCTTGATCGCGACGTTCTGCTCCGCTTCCTTCATCAGCCGCTCGCGGATGACGCGGGACTGCACCTTGCTGCCGTCGCGGCCCGCGAGCGGGCTGTCGTTGATGCCGAAGGTGACGGAGATCGTCGGCGGGTCGATGGGCTGGGCGGGGAGGGCGGTGTCCACCTCCGGCGCGCAGAGCGTGTCGGCCACCGTGGCCTTGGACATGCCCGCGATGGTGACGATGTCACCCGCTTCCGCAAGGTCGATCGGCTGTTGCGACAGGCCCCGGAAGGCGAGGATCTTGGAAACGCGGAACTGCTCGATCCGCTCGTTCGTGCGGGAGAGCGCCTTGATCGTGTCGCCCGCCTTCAGCGTGCCGGACTCGACCCGGCCCGTCAGGATGCGCCCGATGAACGGGTCGGAGCCCAGCGTGGTGGCGAGCATGGAGAAGGGCTCGTCCCGCCGCGCGACCTGTGCGGGCGCGGGCACATGTGCCACGATCAGGTCGAATAGCGCGGACAGATCCTTGCGCGGCCCGTTCAGCCCCATGTCCGCCCAGCCCGCGCGGCCGGAGGCATACATGGTGGGGAAGTCGAGCTGTTCATCGGTCGCGTCCAGCGCGGCGAAAAGGTCGAACACCTCGTTATGCGCCCGGTCGGGTTCGGCGTCGGGCTTGTCCACCTTGTTCAGCACGACGATGGGTTTCAGCCCCAGCGCCAGCGCCTTGGAGGTGACGAATTTCGTCTGCGGCATCGGCCCTTCGGCCGCGTCCACCAGCAGAACGACACCGTCCACCATGTTCAGGATCCGCTCCACCTCGCCGCCGAAGTCGGCGTGGCCGGGCGTGTCCACGATGTTGATGCGGATGCCTTTCCATTCGACGCTCGTCGCCTTGGCGAGAATGGTGATCCCCCGCTCGCGTTCGATGTCGTTCGAGTCCATCGCCCGTTCTGCGACGGCCTGGTTCTCTCGGAAGGCCCCGGATTGTTTGAGAAGCTCGTCCACCAGCGTCGTCTTGCCGTGGTCAACGTGCGCGATGATCGCGATGTTGCGAAGGTCCATGTACATTTCCCGGAAATATCGCGGCGGCATTACCGCTTCCCTGCGGAAAACGCCAGCGCAAAGGACAGTCGCGCGAAATAACGTTGCGCGGCGTAACGCTCAGGTCCGGGCGGATGGCGGAGGAGAATGGGAGTCGAACCCACCCGGGACAGGCTCGCTGCCCCAACCGGAGTTGAAGTCCGGCCGCCCCACCGGGGACGATGCTCCTCCGCGTTCCGGCGCCTGCGGCGGCGTGTCCGGCAGTCCGTCCGTAACTCTGTCGCTGACCCTGTCCGGCACTCTGTCGGGCAGGGGCCCGAAAAGATCGAGCCTGTGCGGATTGATACGTCGCAGATCTCCGCGCCGCAAGGTGACGCCGTGCCGGTCGAGGAAATCGAGGATCTGGATTGCGACCTTTCGGCCATTGTCCATCCGGTCGCGGAAGGCGGCGGCGGTGAAGCCTTCGGGCGACGCGGCGCCCACATCCCGCGCGATGGCGACCATTTCGGCCACCGTCTCCCGCGTGAAGAAATGATCATGCGCCACCTGATCGACACGGCCGGTCTTCTGGCCGAGCTTCAGGACGCGCCGCACCTCCCGCTCATCCAGTCCGAACTGCGCGGCGAGGTCACGGACGCGGGGCGGGCGGAAGCGGGCAGGCCCGGACAGTTCCGGCAGACACCGCTCCAGCAGGTCCGCATCCGCGGGGTCAAGCCGGATCTCATGGCCGGGAAGCCGCAGGAAAGCGCCGTCCTGCACGATGCGCCCTGCCTCCGCCTCCGCCCGCAGGAAGGCAAGGAACGGCTCCTTCGGCAGACGGACGGGCAGGGCGAGGCGCAGCCGTTCGCGCCCCAGGCCCTGTGCCTCCGGGTTATCTTCGTGCCATGCGTCGAGCGTCGCGATCAGCCCGGCAGCAAGCGCCTCCCGCCGCTCGGGGCGCATCAGGACGCGCGTCTCGCCGCTGCCGATGGTCACGGCCTCCGTCTCCGCCGGCAGCAGGGCACGGTCGCGAAAGAACGCCTCCGCCGCGACGAACCCCGGCTCGGTCAGCAGCATAGCCGCTAGCGGATCCGCCGCTTCTGCCGCCCGGATCAACGCCAGCCGCTCCGCCGTGCTCCGCCGCCGTTGCGGCGCGCGCAGGTCGAGAAGCCTGCCGCCGCCGATCGTGCGCCGCGCGGACACGTCGCGCAGGATGAAACTGTCGCCCACCGTCGCCGCCACCGGCCGGTCGAGCACGATCTGGCACAGGCCGGACTCTCCGGGCCGCAGCGGGCCATCGAGCGGGACGATACGCGCATCCGCCTCCGCCGCGCCGGAATGGAAGCGGGCGGGGAACCATGTGCCGAGCGGTTTCGGCTCCTCCCCCAGCACGTGGAGCCGGGCGTCGATCCGCTGGGTCGGCGCGTGCAGGGCGGGGGCGAGCAGCATGTCCCCCCGGTGGATCGCCTCGCGGGAGATGCCGTCGCCCGCGATGTTCACTGCGCACCGCTGGCCCGCGCGCCCCTCCGCCGCCGCGCGGTTCTGGGCATGGACGCCCCGCACCCGCCCGGACAGGCCGGCGGGGCTGATCGTGACGGTATCGCCCGGCGCCACGCGGCCCGACAGGACGGTTCCCGTCACCACCGTTCCCGCGCCGGTCAGGGTGAAACTCCGGTCCACCGTCATGCGGAACCGCCCCTCCGCCGCGCGCATCTGCGTTTCCGCTTCGGCAAGGATGAGCGCGTGGCGCAACTCCTCCAGCCCGCTGCCGGTCAGGGCGGAAACGGCGATTGTTTGCGCGCCCGCCAGCCCGGTAGGCGCGAGCAAGGCGGTGATCTCCTCCCGCCGCGCGGCAAGCAGCGGCTCCTCCGCCATATCGCATTTGCTGAGCGCCACGATGCCGCGCCGGATGCCCAGCAGGTCGAGGATCGCCAAATGCTCCCGCGTCTGCGGCATGATCCCGTCATCCGCCGCAATGACGAGCAGGGCCATGTCGATGCCCCCGGCGCCCGCCACCATCGTATGAACGAACCGCTCATGTCCTGGCACATCGACGAACCCCGTGACGCCCGCGCCCAGATCGGCATAGGCGAAACCGAGGTCGATGGTGATGCCTCGGGCCTTTTCCTCCTTCAGCCGGTCGGTATCGACGCCGGTCAGGGCGCGGACGAGCGCGGTTTTGCCATGGTCGATATGACCCGCGGTGCCGACGATCATCGCAGACCCGCCATGGCGCCGGTCAGCGCACCGTCCTCCTCCAGACAGCGCAGATCGAGGATCAGCGCCCCGTCCGCGATCCGCCCCAGCACGGGCCGGTCCTGCGCGCGGAGCGCCGTGGCCAGCCGTTCCGGCGCCTTGCCGTCCGGCCCGGTGAGCCGCAACCCGGCAGAGGCCAGCGTCTCGACGGGCAGGGCGCCGGAGCCGATCTGGCTCTCGCATCCCGTCACCGCCGCCTGAAACCCCTCGGGCAGAAGGGCGGCGACCTGCGGGCACAGCCGCTCTGCCTGCGCCCGGATCTCCGCCTCGCCCCGCCGCAGAAGGCGCAGGGTCGGCAACCGCTCCACCGCGCGCGCGCCGTCGCCATAAAGCCGGAGCGTCGCCGCCAGCGCAGCAATGCGTATCTTGTCAAGCCGGAGCGCGCGTTTCAGCGGGTTGCGATTGATCCGCGCGATCAGGTCTGCCCGCCCGACGATGAACCCCGCCTGCGGCCCGCCCAGCAGCTTGTCGCCCGAGAAGGTGACGATATCCGCGCCCTCCGCCACCGCCTCCCGCACCGTCGGTTCCGGCGGCAGGCCGAGCCGCGCCATGTCGATCAACGTGCCCGAGCCAAGGTCATTGACCAGCGGCACGCCCGACCGCAGGGCCAGCGGCGCAAGCTCTGCCGCGGTGACGGAGGCGGTGAACCCCTCGATCCGGTAGTTCGACGGATGCACCTTCAGCACCATGCCCGTCGCCTCGGTGAGAGCGCGCTCGTAATCCCGCAGATGCGTGCGGTTTGTCGTGCCCACCTCGCGCAGCCGGACGCCCGCGCTTTCCATGATGTCCGGCATGCGGAAGGCGCCACCGATCTCGATCAGCTCCCCGCGCGACACGATCGCCTCCCGCCCCGCGCCCAGCGTGTTGAGTGTGATGAGCACGGCGGCGGCATTGTTGTTGACGACGGTCGCATCCTCCGCCCCGGTCAGGTCGCAGAGCATCTGCCGCAGATGGGCGTCCCGCTCCCCCCGCCTGCCGGTGGACAGGTCGAGTTCCAGCGCGGCGGGCGCGCGCATCGCCTCTGCCGCCGCCTGAACCGCCTCCTCCGCCAGCAGGGCGCGGCCGAGATTGGTGTGCAGCACCGTCCCCGTCAGGTTCAGCACCGGGCGGAGCGCGCTCCGCCCCGCCGCATGGAGCCGGTCGGCAAGCGTGTTCAGCAGCGCTTCCGCCGCAGGCACCTCGGCCCCGCGCAGGGCGGCTTCCCGCGCCTCGCCCAGCAGGGCGCGCAGCGCATCCGTCACCGGCTGGCGCCCGTGCGCCTCCTGCAACGCGCGGCCGGTGTCGGTGGCCAGCAGACGATCGACGGAGGGCAGGGCCCGCAGCCCGCGCATCTCCATGGCTCAGAACCCGGACAGCAGCGGGTTGAACGCACCCCGCCGCCATTCGCTGTCCTGAAGGGCGATGTCGAGGCCAAGGCTCGCCACATCATCCGCCACCGGGTCGAGCGTCGGGTTCAGCGTCTGATAGAGGATCTTCACCCAACGGTGGCATTCGTCGCAGACCTCTGCCCGGACGGATGCCTTCTCCGCCTTGCCGCCCTCATCCAGCGTGCGGTAGCCGATGCCCTTGGTGGACCCGCAGCACAGGCACTTCACCCGCACCTCGTTCCACGCCGTCGCACAGCTTGCGCAGTGGGCATAGCGCGTGTTCTCTGCCCCCGGCGTGCCGACCACGGTGGAGATGTTGGGCCGTCCGCCGCAGGCAGGGCACACGCCTGTGCGGATGGGCACCAGCGCCGCACCGTCCAGCGTCGCGGCAAGCCTCGCCAGATGCACCTGCACCCCTATGGCCACCAGCAGAAGGGGCGCCGCCGCTTCCTCCGGTATCGTCTCCGCCATCACATTCGCGATGAGCCAGCGCCGCGCATCCGCATCGCCCTCGATCACTGCCTCCAGCGCCACGCGGGCCTGCTCGGGCATCTCCACCTCGCGGAGCGCGGTGAGCGTCGCCTCCAGCGTCTCCGCCAGATCCCGGCTGTCGATGAGGGCGAGCCGGTCGATCGGCGGCATCGCCGCCTGCCGGGCGCGGGCGACATCTTCGGCGGGCAGCGGTTCCGGCGCGGGCAGACGCCCGGCCACCTCCGCCTGAACACCCGTCAGACCGGCAAGGAAATCGAGAAACGGCCCCAGATCGCTGGTCTGTGCAAGGAAGGCAAAACGCTCCGCCCGCTTGCGGAACTCCGCCACCGGATCCAGCGGGCGGACGAACGGGGCGACGCTGATCCCGCCGATGACGGAGGGGTCGGGTTTCAGGCTGGAGTCGTGCTTCAGGCTGGGGTCGGACATTCTACCTCCCGGGCCGGACCGGCCACGGCTTCAAGATGGGGTTACTCTGCCGGATCGCTCTGCCTGCGTCGAGCCAGTTCCTTCAGCCATTTGCGGTGGTGCTTCCAGCTCCACCCGCCCGTCACCGTGCCCCGCGTCATGGCGGAGAGCGTGCCGCGCGTCCAGAAGCCCGCATAGACGTGCAGGATGAAGACGCAGATGATGAGAACGGCCGCCAGTGCATGAACCAGCGTCGCGATCCGCCGCACGGGGATGGAGACGAGATGCGCGGTATATTGCTCCCACATCATCAGGCCGGTGACGATCAGCACCACGATCAGGCCCGACATCGCCCAGAAGATGAATTTCTGCCCGGCATTGTATTTGCCAAGCTCCGGCAGCTTCTCCTCCTTGTCCTTCAGCAGGTCGTTGATATGGCTGACCCAGACCACGTCCTCCCGCCGGGGCAGGTTCAGCCGGACGAGCCGGAAGAACAGGATGAAGAAGCTCACGAACAGGATGATGCCGATGATCGGATGGATCCAGCGCGTCGTCTGCCCGCCGCCGAACAGCCCGGTCAGGAAGAACAGCGACGGGTGGAACAGCGCCAGCCCCGAAAGCAGCAGCAGGATCAGCGACAGCGCGGTGACCCAGTGGTTCGCGCGGGTGACGGGGCCATAACGGCGGACCTCCACCGGGGGGCCGACCTCCTCGATCCGGTCGCCGGATTGCGAATAGACGCGCCTTGACCTCCTCATCGCCGACCCTCCCCGGCCAACTGTTCCGAACCGTCCGCGATCTTGCCCGGGATGGGGTGGCGCGGCGCGGTCATCCCCGCTCCTCCGGTGCGGCGGGCGGGCTGCCGGTTCTCACCAGCCGTTCTGCCTCCGCCTCATCCTCGGGGTGGACCTTGTTCGCCTTGCCGAACAGGCCATGCAGCGCCGCACCCGCCGCCGCCAGCCCCATGACGGCCAGGCCCGCCGTCTTGGCCGGGCCCTTCCAGCCGCTCACCACCGGAGAGATCTGCGGATCCGCGGGCAGGTTGGAGTAGATGGAGGGCTGATCGGCATGGTGGAGCACATACATCACATGCGTTCCGCCCACGCCCTGCGGATCGTAGAGACCCGCATTGTCGTAGCCGCGGGATTTCAGATCCTCGATCCGCTCCTCCGCATGGGCGACCATGTCCTCCTTGGTGCCGAAGACGATGGCCTGCGTCGGGCAGGCCTTGGCGCAGGCCGGACCCTGTCCCACCGCCACCCGGTCCGAACACAGCGTGCATTTGTAGGAGCGGTGGTCGGTCTTGGAGATCCGGGGGATGTTGAACGGGCACCCGGTGACGCAGTAGCCGCAGCCGATGCAGTTGTCGTGGATGAAGTCCACGATACCGTTGGAATACTGCACGATCGCGCCGGGGGCCGGGCAGGCCTTCAGGCAGCCGGGGTCGGCGCAATGCATGCAGCCATCCTTGCGGATCAGCCATTCCAGCTCGTTCGTCGCGGGGTTCTCCCACTCCGTGAAGCGCATGAGCGTGAACATCTCGGGCGTCAGGTCATGCGGGTTTTCGTAGTGGCCGGTGTTCTCCTCGATCTCCGGTTGTGTATCGTTCCACTCCGCGCAGGCGGACTGGCAGGCCTTGCAGCCGATGCATTTCGACACGTCGATGAGCTTGGCCACCGGCGTAAGCTGGCGCGTCGGCGGTGGCAGGTCGGAGGCGCGCGTGGCCGAGCGGCGGATCACGTCGCCCGGGCCGAGGTTCGCTTCCATCGGTTGCACCGGCGGGTTGGAGACGGCGGTTCTCGGACTGTCGGTCATGCCACGGGTCTCCCATCCACCGGAGCGGTCGAGGGTTCGATATTGACGAGGAACGCCTTGAACTCCGGCGTCTCGACATTCGCATCCCCCACGAAGGGCGTCAGCGAGTTCGGGCCGAAGCCCTTGCGCGCCGCGCCGGTAAAGCCCCAGTGCAGTGGTATGCCGACCACATGCACCGTCTTGCCATCACAGATCAGGGGCTTGATCCGCTTGGTCACCAGCGCCTTGGCTTTCACCTCACCCCGCTTGGACCAGACCCGCACCCAGCCGCCCGCGCGGATCCCGCGTTCGTCGGCAAGCTGCTGGGAAATCTCCACGAAGAACTCGGGCTGCAACGCGGCGTTGATCCGGTTGTGCTTCGTCCAGTAGTGGAAATGCTCCGTCAGCCGGTAGGAGGTTGCGACGAAGGGGAACTCGTCCGACGTGCCGAAGCTCGCCACGTCGTTCTGGAACACCCGCGCCACCGGATTGCCCCGCATCCGCGCGTTGAACACGTTGGGGATCGGGGATTCGAACGGCTCCATATGCGTAGGGAAGGGTCCGTCCCGCATCATCCCGCGGGTAAACAGCCGCGCCGATCCCTCCGGGTTCATGATGAACGGCCCCACAACGGACGGATCGGCGGTGAGGCCGATATCCGGCACGTCATATCCCGACCATTTCGCCCCGTCCCATTCGATGATCTTGCGAGTGGGATCCCAGGGCTTGCCCTGCATGTCGGCTGAGGCGCGGTTGTAGAGCGTCCGGCGGTTCAGCGGCCAGGCAAAGGACCAGTTCAGATAGGTGCCCGTCGCATCCGGGTCGGAGTTGTCGCGCCGGGCCATGTTGTTGCCCTGCTCGTTCCAGCAGCCGGAATAGATCCAGCAGGCCGATGAGGTGGACCCGTCATCGCGAAGCTGGCTGAAGTTCAGCACCTGTTGCCCCGCCCGGACGAGAACCTTGCTCGGATCCGCCGGATCGGCGAGATCCGACAGCGCCCGCCCGTTCAGCTCCCGCGCCAGTTCCTCCGCCGTGGGTTCCCCCGGATCGGCATAGCGCCAGTCGAGGTTCAGGATCGGCTCCGGCAGGACGCCACCCTCCGCCCGGTACAGCTCACGGATGCGGGTGTAGAGCTGTGCCAGAATCCACGTATCGTGCTTGGCCTGTCCGGGCGGTTGCTGCGCCGGCCAGTGCCATTGCAGCCAGCGCCCGGAATTGGTGAGCGAGCCTTCATCCTCCGCAAAGCAGGAGGTCGGAAGCTGGATCACCTCCGTCTGGATCGCCGCGGTATCCACATCGTTGAAATCGCCGTGGTTTTCCCAGAACCGCGCGGTCTCCGTCTCCAGCGGATCCATGGTCACGAGCAGCTTGAGCTTCGAGAGCGCCGATGTCGTCTTGCCCCGGTTGGGGAAGGCGAGGATCGGGTTGAACCCTTGGCAGAAGTAGAGGTTCACCCGCCCGTCGTTCATCAGCTCGAACATCCGCAGTATGTCGTAGGAGGGCACGTCGAGCTTCGGCAGCCACTGATAACCCCATTCGTTCTCCGCCGTCGCCGCATCGCCATACATGGCTTTCATGAGACTGACGAAGAACTTCCGGTAGTTCTGCCAATAGCTGGTCTGTCCGGGGCGGAGCGGTTTGAAGCCCCGCGTGGACATGTAGGTGGTAAGGTCGGTCTCCTTCTCCGTCGGCATGTTGAGATAGCCCGGCAGCAGGTGGGACATCAGCCCCACATCCGTCAGGCCCTGGATGTTGGAATGCCCGCGCAACGCGTTCATCCCGCCACCGCGCACCCCGATATTGCCGAGCACCAGTTGCAGCATGGCCATGCCGCGGATGTTCTGCGACCCCTTGGCATGTTGCGTCCAGCCAAGCGCATACATCGATGTCATCGTCCGGGTGGGAGAGGAGCACTCGCCGATCATTTCTGCGATGTGAAGGAACCGCTCCTTCGGCGTGCCGCAGATCCGCTCCACCATTTCCGGGGTGTAAGGCTCCACATGCACCTTGAGCAGCTGCCAGACGGAGCGCGGATGCTGAAGCGTCGGATCGGTCAGCGCGAAGCCGTCCTCCCCGATCTGGTAATCCCAGCTCGCCCGGTCGTAATCCCGTTTCTCCTCGTCATAGCCGGTGAACAGACCGTCGGACCAGCCGAACTCCTCCTTCACCAGATAGGCGGAGTTGGTGAAGTTGCGGACATATTCCCACTGCACCTTGTCGTTCGCGATGCACCAGCGGATCAGCCCCATCAAGAAGGCAATGTCGCTGCCCGGCCGGATAGGCGCGTAATAGTCCGACACGGAGGCCGTGCGGGTATAGCGCGGATCGACGACGATCAGCTTGGCGCCGCGATGCGCCTTGGCTTCGGTGACCCATTTGAAGCCGCAGGGATGCGCTTCGGCGGCGTTGCCGCCCATGACGATCACGAGGTCGGTATTGCGGATGTCCGTCCAGGAGTTGGTCATCGCGCCACGGCCGAATGTTGGGCCCAAACTGGACACCGTGGGGCCGTGTCAGACGCGTGCCTGGTTGTCGAATCCTGCAATACCCAAGCCCTTGACGACCTTCAGCGTCGCCCAGGCGGTTTCGTTCGTGGTGGCGGAGGCTGCGAGGAAGCCGGTCGTCGTCCAGCGGTTGACCGGGGTGCCCACGTCATTGGTCAGGACCATGTTTGCGTCCCGGTCGTCCTTCATCGCGCGGGCGATGCGGTCGAGCGCCTCGTTCCAGCTGATCGGTTCGAACCGGTCGGAGCCGGGGCGGCGGATCTTCGGCTCGGTCAGGCGGGTCGGCGCCTTCACGATGTCCTTGAGCGCCGCGCCCTTCGGGCAGAGTGTGCCGCGATTGGTGGGATGGTCGGCGTCGCCCTCGATATGGATGACTTCCGATGCCTCGCCCTTGCGGACGTCGCCCTTCACATAGATCAGGATGCCGCAGGCCACCGAGCAATAGGTGCAGGTATTTCGCACCTCCGTCAGCGTGGCGAGCTTGAAGGGCCGCACATGCGCCCTTACCGCCGCCTCCGCTTCTCCGAAGCCCAATGCTCCGAGAGAGGTCGCCGCCACACCCGCGCCTGCCAGCTTGAGAAAGCCCCGGCGCGAGAGGTCGAGGTTCATGAGGTCCTCCTCCTCCGCCTGTCCGTAAAGATGGGTGAGGGGAGGATGGAGCGGCCCATGGGGGCTGTCAAGGAAAAGCCCGAAAGAGCGAGGGTTTGTGATGCGACACTGCGGCGCAGCCGCGAAGGCGCCGTTCGCCGGATCGCGCGCACAACGCGCCGGAGCGCGGCTGCAACGTGCCTTGACGGGAGGCTGAAGGCCCCGATCGAAAGGCCATGATCGCTGGCATCCGCTGTCGGAACCCGGGAAATCGGCCTCGAAACGCCGAAAGTTCCCCGAGCCGGGAACGGACGCGCGCCCTGTGAGGAACATGCTGCGCCGCGACGGCTGCCGAAACCTCTTCGCTGCCTTTCAGCCAAAGGCACACGCCTGCCCTGGCGTGGCCATCCCGGTCGTGAGCTCCACAGCCCGCGTCGCTCGCATGGCATCCCTGTGTGAGACTGCCTCTCGTGGCCCGTGCCCAAGCAGCCTGACAGTGCCGAAAGTGCATTGTCCCGCTTGAGGCGGCTCTCCGCTGGCGGGCAAGTTCTGGTCGAGCGGAAGAGTTCCGTCCGGCCCGCCACAGGGCCCCCAGCAGGCTGGCGTAGTTCGCGTGACGCCGACGATGTGGTGCAGGAAAGCGCCAGTTTCCCCGCAGGCGAAGGTAGTCCTGTCTTAAGGATATTGGTGTGACTGACGGACCGGCAGGTGGGAAGGCAAGCTGGGGGACCGGGTAACAGGGAGGGGGGAACCCGGACCGCCCGGCAGGGAGCATGCCTCCACGGCGCGGGCGACCCCGCGTGGAGGCGGGGAAACCATAACCAGCGTGCTGCCATGCAGGGCGTCGCCAGCGGTTCCGCGCGCAGGCGGGAAGCCCGAACTATGCCAAGCGGGCAGACGCAGCATGGGGAGGTCCGCACAAGGGGAAAGCCACGTGGAGCTTGGCTTGCCGGCCCGCTTCCGGCAGCAACTCCTTCTCCTCAGCCGTAGACCGGCACGCCCCTGTGCTGCGCTTCGGAATAGCGCGGGCCATGCGCGAAACCGGGCGGCATCAGCCGGGCGATCTCGCGCCGGTCCTCCTCGGTGAACGCGATTGCGGCGGCCCCGGCAAGCTCCCTAAGATGCGTGGCCGAGCGCGTGCCGGGGATGGAAAGCACATGCGGCGCGCGGTCCAGCGTCCAGGCCACTGCCGCCGCGGGAACAGACCAGCCGCGCGCGTGGCAAAAGCTGCGGAAGCCCTCCACCCAGCCGAGGTTCGCGCTCCAGTTCGGCTCCTGAAAGCGGGGGTTGCCGCGCCGGAAATCCGTTTCCGCAAAGCGGGCGGGGTCGGGGGGTGTTTCGGCGAATATGCCCCGCCCGAGCGGGGAGAAGGCGACGAAGGCCACGCCCAGTTCCTCCGTCGCCTGCACCATCCCGAGCTCCGGTTGCCGCGTCCAGAGCGAGTATTCGTTCTGGATCGCCGTCACCGGATGGGCGGCGTGGGCGCGGCGGAGCGTGGCGGGCGCGATCTCGGAAAAGCCGATCCCGCCGATCTTGCCCTCTTCCACGAAGCGGGAGAGGGTTCCCGCGACCTCCTCCACCGGCACCTCCGCATCGTGGCGATGCGCGTAGTATAGGGCGATCCGCTCCACCCCGAGACGTTTCAGCGATTTCTCAAGAGCATCGCGGAAGTAGCTGGGAGAATTATTGAAATGGCGCGTCGGCTTGGGAATGATCCCGCCCTTGGTGGCGATCTGGAAGGTGGCCTTGCGGTCCGCCATATAGGCGCCGATCACCTCTTCCGACAGGCCCATCCCGTAAAGCTCTGCCGTGTCGAGAAAGTCGATCCCCAGATCGCGTGCCGCGTCCAGACAGCGGAAGCTCTCCTCCCGGTCGGTGGCGCCATAGAAGCCCGCGAAGCTCATGCAGCCAAGCCCGATGGCGGAAACCTCTGGCCCGTTCCGGCCCAGTCTGCGGCGGATCATCGTGCGTCCTCCCCGGCGAAAGCGGCTGTGAGGGCGACCTCCACCATCTCGCCGAAGCTCTTCTCCCGGTCGGCGGCGGGCAGCGCCTCTTTGCGGAGGAGGTGGTCGGATATGGTCAGGATGGCCAGCGCCCGCACACCGTAGCGCGCGGCGAGAGTGTAGAGCTCCGCCGCCTCCATCTCCACGCAGAGGATGCCGTGACGGGTCATCTGCTCGTTGAGGTCGGGGCGTTCGTCATAGAACACATCCGCCGAATAGATGCCGCCCGCATGGGTGGGCAGCCCGCGCGCGCTTGCCGCCTGCCATGCCGCATGGAGAAGACCCCAGTCCGGCGTTGGCGCGTAGTTCAGCTCCCGGAAGATGCCGCGCGACGGAGTGGACAGGCTGGAGGCTGACAGGGCCAGCACCAGATCCCGCAGATTGACCCGCTCCTGCATCGAACCTGCAGAGCCGATGCGGATCAGCGTCCGCGCGCCATAGTCCCGGATCAGCTCGTTGGCATAGATGGAGAGCGAGGGCATCCCCATGCCCGATCCCTGAATGGTCACCGGATGCCCACGCCATGTGCCGGTGTAGCCCAGCATGCCGCGAACGTCGTTGACGAGCCGGGGGCTCTCCAGGAAGGTTTCGGCGGCCCAGCGGGCCCGGTAGGGGTCGCCGGGAAGCAGCACGGTTTCGGCGATGTCTCCGGGTGCGGCACCGATGTGGATGGTCATGTGGATTTCCGTTCGGGGGAGGCTGTCGTCCCTGTCTAGCATGGCAAAGGGGCCTCTCCGCAACCCGGTTGCTGCAACCGGCGGATGCGGCTCTGCGGAAGCCGGGTCTTGGGGGCACTGGTTTGGGGGCACCGGTCTTGGGTGCGCAGGTTTGCCGGTGCCGGGCCTTGTAGGTGCCGGGTCTGTAGAGGTGCCGGGTCTGCTGCAACGGTGCCGCCGGGGGTCGCGGGGGCGTCCCCCGCGCTGCCGGAGGCAGCCTAGGACAGTGCCATCCAGTCCGCGATGGCCGCTGCCGTGGCCTCCATCACCACGCGGCCCAGAACCTCGCCCACAGGCGTGTGCAGCCCCGCATGCCGTGCCTCGCCGGGATCGGCGGCGAGCGCGATGCAATCCGTCCCGGTCCCGGTGGCCGTTCCGGTGACGAGGGTCAGGCCCGCCTCAAGCACCGCGGCGGTCCTGGCTTCCGCCACGATGGAGAGCGCCTCCACCATCGCGCCGTCGCTCAGCCCCTCCGACACCGCGACGGCGATGTTGATCGTGCCATAACCGCCTGCCGCGACGCCGGATGCCGTGACACCCGCTGCCAAGATGCGCGCTGCCGTGACACCGCCCGCCACCCCGCCCGCCGCGACCGGTCGCCTGCGGCCCACGCGTTCCGCGTTGGAGAGGCCGGCGGTCACCACCGCCTATGCGCGGACCCCCTCTACCTCCGCCGCCGCCCCGCGCCAGGTGCCGACATCGCGGGAGGTGAGCAGGCCCACCGCCTCCGCGTCTCCGCACCGGGCGAGTTCCCCGGCGAACCAGCGCCCGGTATCCAGATCTTCTGTCAGGTCCGCGTCCCGCACTTCCCGCCACAGGATATGCCGCGCGCTGACGAAGCCCGGCCGGTTGAGCGACCAGCTCAGCACCCGGCGCGTCCGGCCAAGGTCGCAGCGCAGCCACGGCCGGTCGAGGGTCACGGTCATCAGCCGCGGGACCGAGTCGGGGCCGGGAAAGGGGCCAGGAAGGGGGCCGGGAAGGGGGATGGACATGGGAAACCCGCGAGGGAGGATGCTGGAGCCGGGGATAGCGGGGCCGCCGCCGCTGTCAAGCAGGCGCACAGGATGCTTGCGCCGCCGCGGCATCGACGCCACCTTCGGGCGGAACCGGCAGCGCAGGGGGCGGGATGTTCGCGGAATATGAGGATCACGACGCGGTTGGGCTGGCGGGCCTTGTCGCGCAGAAAGCCGTTTCGGCGGAGGAACTGCTGGACGCGGCGCTCGCGCGGGTGGGGGCGCTGAACCCGCTCCTGAACGCGGTGACGCTCGTGCAGGAGGAAACGGCGCGGCGGTCGATCCGCGCGGGCCTGCCTTCCGGGCCTTTCGCCGGCGTGCCGTTCCTGCTGAAGGATCTCGGGGCGGAGGCCGTGGATTTCCCGACCCATCTCGGCTCCCGGCTGCATCGCGACACACGCTACGACTACGATTCGGAGATTTACCTGCGTCTGAGGGACAGCGGCCTCGTCACCTTCGGACGGACGACCGTGCCGGAGGGGGCGATCGGGGCCGCGACCGAGGCGGTGGTCTATGGTGGGCCGACGCGGAACCCGTGGAGCCTCGACCATACGCCGGGGGGTTCCTCGGGCGGCGCGGCGGCGGCTGTCGCGGCGGGGATCGTGCCTGCCGCGCATGGCTCTGACGGCGGCGGCTCGGTGCGTATCCCCGCCTCCTCTTGCGGGCTGTTCGGCTTCAAGGCGACGCGGGCGCGGCTGCCGGATGGCCCGGCCTCCGGCGAGGCGTGGGGCGGCATGGCCATCGACGGTTTCCTGACGCGGAGCGTGCGGGACACGGCTGTCCTGCTCGACGCCTGCGAAGGGCCGGACCTCGGCGCACCCTATTTCCCGCCGCCGCTCGGGGCGGGGTATCGTGACGCCATCTCCCGCCCGCCCGATCGGCTCCGCATCGCGCTTTGCGATACCACGCTGACAGGCGCGCCCCTCCACCCGGAGGCCCGCGCCGCCGTGCAGGACGCCGCAAGGCTGCTCGCGGATCTCGGGCATCATGTCGAACCCGCGCTGCCGCGCGCCGATACGCCCGCGATGATGGAGGCCTGGACCCGCATCGTGGCCTGCGGCACCGCGCTCTCCATCCGCCAGACCGTCGCCGCGCGGGGCCATGCGCTGGAGCCGGAGGAGGTGGAGGGCGTGAGCAGGGGCGCAATGGCCTTCGCCGCCACCCTCACGGGGGAGGATTATCTGGAGGCGCTGGAAACCGTCCACGCCTATGGGCGGCAAATGGCGGGGTTTTTCCTCGACTGGGACATCCTGCTCACCCCCACGCTGGCGGAGCCGCCCGCGCGGATCGGGCGCTTCTCCCATGCGACGGAGGATTACGTGGACTACCGCACCGGGCCGGACGGGATCTTTGCCTATTCGCCCTTCACCGTCTCCTTCAACGCCTCCGGCCAGCCCGCGGCCTCCGTCCCGCTCTACTGGACGCCGGAGGGGCTTCCGGTCGGGGTGCAGCTCGCGGCGGCCTTCGGGGAGGATGAGCGGCTCATCTCCCTCTGCGCAGAACTGGAAACCGCGCGCCCGTGGTTCAACCGCCGCCCGCCCGTCACGCTCGCCGGGATCGCAAGGAGATGACCGCCGGGGCCGGGCGCCCCGCCAGCGAAATGCGCCGGTAAAGCGGGAGAGGCCCCCCCCGCTCTCGTGCCCTGCGCTCCCACGCTATCCCTACGGGTGCAGAATGTCGGGCCATGAGACCCGATCTTGCCGCTGAGCACCGAAGGCGAAAGCGGCTCGGGCTACTTCGAAAGCCCTTCCGGCCCCCATGCCGCGTCCCGTCCTGCCCGACGCGGAGGGAGGTCGAATGCGTAATCACGCCGCTCCTCGGAAACATGTCCGGCCCGGTCGGGCGCGCGGGGAGCATGGCATCGCGCATGGCGGTTCGGAGGGACGGGACGGCCAGCCCCCCTCGGGCGGGACGGAGTACACCTTGTGGTTGTTCCGGGGCATCGACCTGCGGCCAGCCCCGCGCGCGGGACGGAGGGTAGGCGGCCCATTCCAGCACGGAAAGCCCGCAGCCAGCCCCCGCGCGCGGATGGAGGCCAAAAAGCCCGGCACCGGGCCAATCCGGCGCGGATGGAGGCCCGGGCATGTTGGGTTACCCCGTGAGGCCAGCCCCCTTCGCGCGCGGACGGAGGCGCAGGGGGCGGCGTCCATCTTTTTCCATTGCCCGCCCCCTCTCGCGCGGACGGAGGTTGATCATGCCGAGCCCGCCCGCGCAGAGCGCGGCCAGCCCCCCTCGCGCGCGGATGGAGGCAAGCGGAGCTGACGCTTGTCGCCCCCGTCCGGGTTGGCAGAGCCCTTCGCGCGCGCGGAAGCAGGAGGCAGGCGGTGCCCGTGCCGGAGACAGCCGTGGCCTCCGGCCCCCCTCGTGCGGGGACGGAGGCCCGAACCAGCGCCGCGCCCTCCGCCTGGTCAGCCCAGCCCTCCTCTGGCGCGCGGACGGAGGCGGTGGTCACGGGTGGTCTCGCAGTCGGGCAGGGCCCGTTTCCCGGCGCGCCGGCGGCGGGTGATCGAGGTGATCTGCACGGGCGACGTTCCCCGAGCCAGCGCCCGGAACGCGGACTGAAGCCGGAACGCGCCGGATTTGGCCCGGTGCCGTGCGGCCAGCCCTCCTGGCGCGCGGACGGAGGCTATGGCGACGATCTCGACGTGGACGCTATCTAGCCAGTCCCCCCGCGCCGCGCGGACACAGAGATTCCGCCCGCAAAAAATGCGGGACACTTACGCCAACTAGCCAGTCCCCCGCGCGCGGGGACAGAGGTGACGGCCCAGAAAACCGCCTCCTACACCTTCGGCCAGTCCCCCGCGCCCCCGCGCGCGCGGACGGAGGTAGTCCACGCGCATGATCGTGGTGCAGCGGCAGCCCGCGCCCCCGCGCGCGCGGACGGAGGAATTCGGAACTCCATTCCTTCCCGCTGGCCTGGGCCAGTCTCCCGCGCGCGAACAGAGGCGTCGCGCGGTTGTGGATGCCGCCCTTGACAGTGCCAGTCCTCCGCTCGCGCGGACGAAGGGGTTCGGGGGGCGAGTCGCGGCATCCAGACTTAACAGTCTCTCGCGCGGACCGAGAGGCTGCACACCTCGATGCAGCCGTGCGGCCAGCCCTCTGGGGCGAGGACGGAGGCTTTTGCCAGGCCATGGACACTCCCGAAAAGCGCGGCCAACCCCGGATGGAGTATAGTTGGAAGATGCAGCGGCCCGGACGCGGGGACCTCAACCCCTGCGGGAAGGAGGGTCGTGGGCTGTCTCCACCTTCCCAGACCATTCCTCAGGAGGAAGGCGAACGCTCTGCGCATCCGATGGCCGATACCTTGGTGCTACCCATCCCCCACGCGGGGAGGGAGGGCCGGGCACCTGTGCCCGTCAGCGGCTTCCAGAGGCGCCATCCCCCACGCGCCGAGGAAGGGCCGCCCCTCGGAGCTTGGACTTGGGGCGCCTGCTCTGGGGCATTTGACGCCGGGCCGACGGTTTTTGAGGCAACCTGCCTTGGGCCGCCTGAATTGGGCCGCCTGAATTGGGCCGCCTGACTTGGGGCGGGCGAGTTTGGGACCGACGGTCTTGGGATCAACGATTTTGGACCTGACGGTTCTGGAGCCGGCGGGCGTCCCCGGTCCCGGTCACGAGCCGGGACTGTTCAAGCCGCTCCCTTGCCGCTGCCCTTCAAGTCATGCCGCAGTTTGGGGCAGGACGAAGGGCACGCCCGGCGCGGGCGTCTCTCCCACCCGGAGGCGGCAGCCATAGGCTGCGGAGAGCGTCTCGCTGGTCAGCACGTCCCGCGGTGTGTCCGCCGCGACGATCCGCCCCTCGTGCAGCAGGACGACCTTGTCGGCGAAAAGCGCGGTGAGGTTCAGATCGTGCATCACCGCCACCACGCCGCCGCCACGGCGCGCGTAATCGCGCGCGAGCCGCATGACGGTCAGCTGATGGCCGATGTCGAGGCTCGCCACCGGCTCATCGAGGAACAGCCAGCGGGGCCGCCCGTTCAGCACCGGTTCCCACACCTGCGCCAGAACGCGGGCAAGCTGCACCCGCTGCTGCTCCCCGCCCGACAGCTCCTGATAGAACCGCCCCTCGAACCCCGGCAGGCCGACGGAGGCAAGCGCCGTCTCCACCGAAGGCGGTCGGGTCAGGGCGGCGTCGCAGCCCAGCCGCACCACCTCGCGCACCGTGAAGGGGAAGGACAGCAGGCTCGCCTGCGGCAGCACCCCCCGCAACCCCGCCAGCACGGCAGGCGAAAGGCCCGCGATGTCCTGCCCGTCAAGCGTCACCCGCCCGTCATGACGGACCTCTCCCGTCAGCGCGCGGATGAGCGTGGTCTTGCCGGAGCCGTTCGGACCGACGATGGCCGTCAGCGCGCCTGCGGGGGCGGAAAGGCTCACCCGGTCGAGTATGACGCGCCGCCCGGCGCGGAGCGTGATATCGGTCGCAGTCAGGGTTGCTGTCACGGTCACAGGTCTATCACTCCCCGCTGGCGGAGCAGGATCCACAGGAAGAACGGCGCGCCCATCGCGGCGGTAACGATGCCGATGGGCAGTTCCGCGGGCGCGATGACCGTCCGGCTCACCACGTCGGCCAGCACCAGCAGCGCCGCGCCCAGAAGGGCGGAGCAGGGCAGGAGCCAGCGGTGATCCGGCCCGATGGCCAGCCGGAGGAGATGCGGCACCACGATGCCGACGAAACCGATCCCGCCCGACACCGCCACCGATGCGCCGGTCGCCGCCGCGACAGACAGGATCGCCGCCCGCTTCACCCGCTGCACCGGCGTCCCCATGTGCAGCGCCGCCGCCTCGCCCAGCGTCAGCCGGTTCAGCCCGCGCGCCAGAAACGGCGCCGCGGCGAGCGCGAGGAGGATGATCGGCCCCGCCGCCAGCACCTTGGACCATGTCGCCCCGGACAGGGAGCCGAGACCCCAGAACGTCAGGTCACGAAGCTGCTGGTCGTTCGCGCGAAACACGATCAGCCCCGAGACCGCGCCCGCCATCGCACCAAGGGCGATCCCGGCAAGCAGCATGGTGGCAACCGATGTCCGCCCTTGCCGCGTGGCGATGGCATAGAGCGCGACGGTCATCGCCCAGCCGCCGCAGAAGGCCGCGAGCGGCACGAGATAGAAGCCCAGCACCGCCGGCAGGGCAATCCCCAGCGCGCCCGGCAGCACGATGGCCGCGATCGCGCCAAGCCCCGCGCCGGAGGAGACGCCGACCAGCCCCGGATCGGCCAGCGGATTGCGGAACAGCCCCTGCATCACCGCGCCGGACACGGCGAGCGAGGCCCCCACCAGCATCCCCAGCATCAGGCGCGGCAGGCGGATGTCGCGCAGGATCGTCATGTCGCGGAGCGGCGCGGCCTCTCCCCCCAGCCAGTCGCGCAGCACGGCGGGCAGCGAGGCCTCCGTCGCGCCCTGCGTCAGCCCCAGCGTTGCCGCCGCGGCGAGCGCCAGAAGGAGCAGCAGGAACACCCGCCGCGCCCGCAGGCCCCGGTCCCCCTCGGCGCGCATCGGGCGCGTCTCGCTCACCACGACCACCTCAGCCGTCCGTCGCTGCGTGAAGCGCGCGGGACAATTCCTCCACCGCCGCGCCGGTCCGTGGACCGAAGCCCAGCAGATAGAGCCCGTCCATCCGCACCAGCGCCCGCGTCTTGCCGGCGGGGGTCAGCGCCATGGCGGGCAGGGCGAAGAGCGTCTCCGCCGTTGCGCCGTGGTCGCCCCCCCGGTCCATCATCACGATGACATCGGGGGCGGCGGCGATCACCGCCTCGTCGGTCAGCGGCTTGTAGCCCGGAAATTCCGTAACGGCATTCTCCGCTCCCGCCAGCGCCAGAATCCCCGCCGCCTGCGTCCCGGTGCCGGAGGCCATGATGCGCCCGCCCTGCGTGGACAGAACGAACAGCGCGCGGGGCTTCGGACCGGGGCGGGCGGCGGCGGCGTCCGATGCGGCGGCAATCTGCCGCGTGACATCGGCAGCCAGCGTCTCCGCCCGGCTCTCCAGACCCAGCGCCGCCCCCACGGCCCGGATCTTCGCCCCCACGGCTTCGGCCGTCCAGCCGTTCGGAACGGTGACGAAGGGCACGGCGGCGGCCTTCAGCTGGGCGACGGTCTCCGGCGGGCCGGCCCCTTCCTCGGCAAGGATCAGGTCGGGGTTCACGGCCAGCAGCCCTTCGGGCGACAGGGAGCGGACATAGCCCACATCGGGCAGGTCCGTCACCTCCGGCGGGAAGGTGGAGGTCGAATCGCGCGCGATCACCCGGTCCTGCGCACCGAGCGCGTAGATCACCTCCGTCACCGAACCGCCGACGGAAACGATACGCTGCGCCGTCTCCGCCGCGCTCGCCGGAGGCGCCGTCACCACCGTGAGCGCCAGAGGCGCCGCCACCATCATGAGAGCCAGAACCGCGATCCGCCGTAGGGCTGCGGGCCGCGGGGTCAAGGCTCCCGACTGCTGGGCGGCGGGCGGGGCGCCCCGGTTCAACCCTCCGGGCCGCACCGGGATTGCGCCTCGGCGGAGCAGGATGTCCCGCTCCGGGCTGCCGCGCCCGGTGGGCGGGTCCAAAGACCACACCGGCGTATTGCCCGCCCCCGCGCGGTCATCTCCCCGGGCAGGATGGGGATCAGTCACCCAGGCAGTTCCCCCGCCAGTCGTCGGGTCTGTCGCCCCGCCAGCCACCGGGCCAGCCACCCCGCCAGTCACGGGGTCCGTCACGGGGTCAGTCACGGGGTCCGTCACCCGGCCAGCCACGGGGCCTGTCACTCGGACAGTCACGGGGTCCGTCACCCGGCCAGTCGTGGATCCGGTCACGGGGCCGGTCGTGGGGTCAATCACCCGGTCAATCACCCAGTCAATCGTGGATCCAGTTACCGGGCCAATCGCTGGGTTAGTTACCGGTCCAGTTACTTGACCAATCACGGCTCCAGTCACGGTTCCAATCGCGGGGCCAGACGCGCCCCGCGGTGCCGGAGGACACGTCGTGCCTTCGGAACCGCGCGCATATCTGTTTCCGTCCGAATGGAAAGGCGCGCGGGGCGGGGTCAGGGACGCGGCCTGACTGCGATCCCGGGCCTGCTTCCGATCCCGCGCCTCCGGCCGGTTTCGCCCTTTGCTCATGCTGTCACCGTTTCGGCGCGCGGCAGGGAGGTGACCAGCATCTCCCAAGCGCGGGCGTTCTCCTCTCCCCTCCGTCCGAAGATCTGGAGGATCAGGTAGCCCTCCCTGTCGAACGCCTCGACGGAAACCGCCTTGCCGTGGCGGGTGGGCTTCTCCACCAGCCAGACCTCGGCCACGTGGTCGGTGCGCAGGTGGAGGTCGAACAGCGGGTCCAGCACGTTGATCCACGGCCCCATGGCGACGATATTGTCCACCGGCCCGGAGTGGATCTGGATGCAGCCCTCATTGCCGACGAACACCATCACGCCCGTCTTGCTGGCCGAGGCCGCCTTTAGCGTGACCGTGACCGCATCATCGGCCAGCCGCACCGCCTGAGGCGCGCCCACGGTGCGATAGGCGCCGAGCCGGTTCATCTTGAGCTTCCGCGTCAGCGACAGGAACTGATGCGTGTCGGTCATGCGCAGCCATTCCTCCCGCAGCCGGTCCGCCTTGGAGGGGTCGGTCTTCGGCCCCTCCACCGGGGGGCGGGGCGTGACGGAGAGCGTGTCGGCCTGCTCCTCCTCCCGCAGTTCGGCAACCAGCCGGTCGAAGGCCGCGACATCGGAAGCGGGCCGCAGGTGAACCTTGTGCACCGCGTCACCATGGGCATCGAACACCTGAACGGAGCGGCGGATCCCCTCCGCGGTCGGCTTTTCTACCGCGAATCCATGCACCCAGCGGGAGGGGAAGATGCGCAGGTCGATATCCGGCCCGGTGAGCATCGCCGCATGCGGCCCGTCGGTGAAGTCGGTGTAACGGCCCACGCGCTCATGCACCGCGCTTTCGTTCCGGGTCAGGGCGAGAACCTCTCCCAGTGAGTCGACCAGCGGGATCAGCCGCCCGGGCACCGGGGATATCCGGGTGACGCCATGGCCCACATGCGCGGCGACCAGCGCGGCCTCGCTGATGCCAAGGGAGGCTGCGAGATCACGCTCCCGCATCTTGGGATTGTCTGCGCGTGCCGTGCGGATGGTTTCGGCGGAGGGAAGGGTCATGGCAACCTCTTGTGCTGTCGTCATTTCTGCTGGGGCATCACAGCGTCGTGAATACTTGACAGAAATTGTTCGTCTCTCTAGAGGCAACATGCCTGACCGATCAAGTCAAGAATTGCCGAATGCGAGCCGCCAGCAGAAGCCAGCCTTTCGCCCGATCTCCGAGAGGACAAAGATGCGAGTTCTGCCCCGGCGCCTGAGGCGCGACCTGATGATGAGCGTGGCCGCCGCCGCGCTTCTGGCGCTGCCCGCCGCCGCGCAGGATGCGGCGGAAGTGACCCGGACGGGAGAGCCGGCAACCGTGCTCAACCGAATCGTTCTCGGCGCAGGTCAGCCCAGAGTGGCGACAGACACGCCGCAGGCCGTCACCGTCATCGACCAGCAGGATCTGGACAGCGAGCAGGCCAGCTCCATCGACCAAATCTTTGCCAATGTGCCGGGCGTTCAGGGCGCGGGGGCGGACAACCCGCTGGGCTTCGCCTTCAACATCCGCGGGATCGGCGGCACCGAAACGACGGCCAGCGAATCGCGAATCATCGTCAATGTGGACGGTGTGCCGAAGTTCTACGAACAGTACCGCATGGGATCGTTCTTCTCGGACGTGGAGCTTTACAAGCAGGTGGAAGTCCTGCGCGGCCCGGCAAGCTCCACGCTCTACGGCTCCGGCGCGATCGGCGGGGTGGTGAACTTCACCACCAAGGATGCGTCCGACTTCCTGACGGATGGCAACACCCATGCGCTGCGGTTCAAGGGATCCTACGATTCGAACGGCTCGGGCTGGCTTGGCTCGGTCATCTACGCGCAGAAATACGATGAGCGGTTCGAGGTGATCGGCAACCTCAACTACCGCACGATGGATGAATACAAGGACGGCAACGGCGACAGGGTGAAGGGCTCGGACGCCGAGGCATGGTCGGGGCTGGTGAAGGGCACCTATCACTTCGGCCAGGATCTGGACCAGTCCGTCCGCCTCTCCTACCAGCGGACGCAGAGCGACATGAACGAATCGCCCCTGGTGCGCACCGGCGGCGGGGCACCGATCATCGACACCTTCGGCTATATCAACCGCGACGTGACCGACGACACGATCGTGGCCGAATATGCCAACCCCTTCGTGGACAATGCCTGGCTCGACCTCAGGGTGCAGCTTTCCTATTCCAAGACGCAGGTGAAGCAGTCCGACCACGTCGATACGTCCGGCGGCTTCGTGATGTGCATGCCCGGCACGCTGGCCGTGGTCTGCGACAGCGAATACGCCTATGAAACGACGCTGGCGAAGGTGGAGAACGTCAGCGAATTCGCCTTTGGCGACTGGCAGAACTACCTGACGACCGGGCTTCAGTTCACCCATCAGAACCGCGTGGCGACCAGCGCGGTCGGGGCGCTGAACTTCCACCCGGAGGGCACGGACGACAAGATCGGCGTCTATGCACAGGCGGAGTTCAACTGGCGGGAGCGTCTGTCCATCATTCCGGGGATCCGCGTCGATTTCGGCGAGCGTTCGCCCGGTTCCGGCATTCCGGGGGCGGAAGATGTCTCCGACACCGCCGTCTCGCCGAAGATCGCCGCGCTCTACAAGCTGACGGACGCCTGGGGGATCTTCGCCTCCTACGCGCGCACGGAGCGGATGCCGACGCTGGACGAGCTTTACGCCCATGACGCGCGCCGGGTGCCGAGCCTCGACCTTGCGAAGGAAAAGGCCGACACGGTGGAGGTGGGCGTGAGCTATTCTGCCCACGGCCTGCTGGATGCGGATGACAGCCTCGCGCTCAAGGGCACGCTCTTCCACAACGATATCGAGAACCTCATCGCTTCAAATACCGGTTACCAGCCCGTGAACGGCGCGGTTCCCCGGTATCTCAACATCGACAACGCGGAAATCTGGGGCGGAGAGCTGGAAGGCGCCTATTCCGCGGACCGGTGGTTCGGAAGGCTGGCCTATTCGCAGGTCAAGGGCGTGAACAAGGACACGCGGGAGACGCTCTCCACCGTTCCGGCGGAGCAGGTGTCGCTCACGCTCGGCGGGCGGCTGCCGGAGCGCAATCTTGAATACGGCTGGCGCGCGACCTACGTCGATTCCATCAGGACGACCCTGGGGCATTTCTCCGCCTACGATGTCCACCGCCTCTTCGTGAGCTGGAAGCCGGATACCGGCGCGCTCGCCGGATTCACCGTCGATTTCGCCGTGGATAACGTCTTTGACGAGGATTATCGAAACAATCTCTACCAGGACAACGGGCGCGGGCGGACATTCAAGCTGTCCATGACCAAGCAGTTCGACTGGTAGGCACGAACCCGGCCGCCGGTGAGGTGCCTGGCGGACAGGCGGAAGGCCCCGGGGTTCCCTCGCCGGGGCCTTTCGAATTACTCGCAGCCGCGTCATTCGCAGTGCGGCCCTTGCGGGGGTCCGAACGCATGACTAAGACTCTAGAAAGAGATCCGTGATCTATTACTCCTCCAGACCAAGGCAGGGCGGAAAATGAGAGACCCCATCGACACGTGGACCAACTTCATCATCCCGACCGTGGAGGAAACCAACTCCCGCGGGTCCATCCGCTACGACATCTTCTCCCGTCTGCTGAAGGAGCGGATCATCTTCGTCGCCGGTCCTGTGCAGGATGACATGGCGACGGTGATCGTGGCGCAGCTTCTGTTCCTTGAGGCGGACAACCCGAACAAGGAAATCTCGATGTATATCAACAGCCCCGGCGGTGTCGTGACCTCCGGTCTGTCGATCTACGACACGATGCAGTACATCAAGCCGAAAGTATCCACCGTCTGCATCGGGCAGGCGGCCTCCATGGGGTCGCTCCTGCTCGCGGCCGGGGAGCACGGGATGCGTTTCAGCCTGCCGAACAGCCGCATCATGGTTCACCAGCCCTCCGGCGGGTTCCAGGGTCAGGCGACGGACATCATGATCCACGCCCAGGAAACCCAGAAGTTGAAGGAGCGGCTGAACGGCATCTACGTCAGGCATACCGGGCGCAGCCTCAAGGAAGTGGAGGATGCGCTGGAGCGTGACCGCTTCATGTCGGCCGAAGACGCGAAGGAATGGGGCCTGATCGACGAGATCGTGGCGGATCGCGGCAAGATGGAAAGCGCCAAGTGAGGCGAAGCGGCGCGCATTGCTGCACCGCAGCCATTTTGGCGTTGTGAAGAAAACAGGGCTGTCCTAGACTTTTGGGGCAACCCTCGTCCAGCCGGGACGTTACTCCGGGTCTTGGCATAGGAGCCGCAGAGGTATCACATGGCGAACAACTCCTCCAGCGACAGCAAGAACACGCTCTACTGCTCCTTCTGCGGAAAGAGCCAGCATGAGGTGCGCAAGCTGATCGCCGGCCCGACCGTGTTCATCTGCGATGAATGCGTCGAGTTGTGCATGGACATCATCCGGGAGGAGACGAAAACCTCCGGCCTGAAATCCGCCGACGGCGTGCCGACCCCGCGCGAGATCTGCAAGGTTCTTGACGATTACGTCATCGGCCAGATCCACGCGAAGCGCGTTTTGTCGGTGGCCGTGCACAACCACTACAAACGGCTCAACCACGGCGCCAAGTCGTCCGAGATCGAGCTGTCGAAGTCGAACATCCTGCTGATCGGCCCCACGGGGACGGGCAAGACCCTGCTTGCGCAGACGCTGGCCCGCATTCTCGACGTGCCGTTCACCATGGCGGACGCGACCACGCTGACCGAAGCGGGCTATGTCGGGGAGGATGTGGAAAACATCATCCTCAAGCTCCTTCAGGCGTCGGAATACAACGTGGAACGGGCGCAGCGCGGCATCGTCTATATCGACGAGGTCGACAAGATCACCCGGAAATCGGACAATCCCTCCATCACCCGCGACGTGAGCGGGGAGGGGGTGCAGCAGGCGCTGCTGAAGATCATGGAGGGCACCGTCGCCTCCGTGCCGCCGCAGGGCGGGCGCAAGCATCCGCAGCAGGAATTCCTGCAGGTGGACACGACGAACATCCTGTTCATCTGCGGCGGCGCCTTCGCCGGGCTGGACCGGATCATCGCCCACCGGAACAAGGGGTCCGGCATCGGCTTCGGCGCCGAGGTCAAGGCGAGGGACGAACGGGGCGTGGGAGAGCTGTTCCGCGAGCTGGAGCCGGAAGACCTGCTGAAATTCGGTCTGATCCCGGAATTCGTCGGACGTCTTCCGGTGATCGCCACGCTGTCCGACCTTGATGAGGAAGCGCTGGTCACCATCCTGACGGAGCCGAAGAACGCGCTCGTCAAGCAGTACCAACGGCTTTTCGACATCGAAGGGGTGAAACTCACCTTCACCGAAGACGCTCTGAAAGCCATCGCCTCGCGCGCGATCAAGCGCAAGACAGGCGCGCGCGGTCTCCGCTCGATCATGGAGGATATCCTGCTCGACACCATGTTCGAACTTCCGGGCATGAATGGCGTGGAGGAGGTCGTGGTGAATGAAGAGGCCGTGACCGCGGGCGCGAAACCGCTGCTCATCTATACCGAGGCGAAGAAGGAACCGGCCACCGCCGGGTGATTTTCGCAAGGAATGGAAAAAAAGGGCGGGTCCAATGATCCGCCCTTTTTGATTCCCGGAGTGGGTATCGTGTTGCAAAATCTCCGCGAACCGGGCCTTGCTCGCGATACGCCGCCGATCCCGCGCCCGAAGATCGACTGCCCCATTCCGTTTGCGCGTCCAACTCCCTTGGGACTGCATGACTTTCGCGTCCAGCTCCCATTGAGACTGCACGAATGATCCCGGCGGGTTCTTGCAGCCTTCGAAGGCTATGCTTCCATGACGCAGGCCGACCTCGCTCCCTTCACGAATTATAGGCGGCCGAGCCAATCCCACTGCTTCACAAAACAGGCAGAGTACACGGCCCCTCATGATCCCCGTGGCGTGGAAAAGCGTGCCGCTATGAAAGGCGGAAACCTGCTGCAAAACGCGCAAGGAATTCCCGGCAAAAGACGCCAACCTGCCGAATTCTCCGCACAGGGCTGACTCTGAACCCCTTGGCGCGCGGTGGCGGTAACGGGCCGCTCTCTCCAACCTCTCAGGCGACCCATCCGCGATAAGATATCGGCGGGCTGCTGCAATGTTCTTGGATATTGCGCCAAATATCGGAGAGTCTACCCCAGAACGAGACAAAACGGGCAGACTTCCGGCTGGCTTTCACCGGGTTGCCAACGATTGCCGCTCCACCTGGATGTGAAAGCCTTATCCAGTAGCCCGTTAAAGCGTTGCCACGCGGCGCGAACCCGTCCAGATTGGCGCGCGACCGTTGGATTTCTCGCAGGATGGAATGTTCAGACGATGCTCCGCCGATCTGCTGAACCATCACGGCATGATGCGCTGTCACTCCATCGCGAACAACTTGCAGATCGCGTGGACATAGTGCTCCATTTCGCCCGGAACCAGCGAGTAGTAGATCGCCTTACCCTCGCGCCGCGGCTCCACCAGCCCCTCCATGCGCAGACGCGCGAGCTGCTGGCTCACCGCGGCCTGACGGGTGTCCAGCAGTTGCTCCAGCTCGGTTACGGATTTCTCGCCCGTCGCCAGATGGCACAGGATCATCAGCCGCCCCTCATGCCCGAAGGCCTTCAGCAGCGCGGCCGCGAACTGCGCGCGCGGCGCAAGTTTCGACGGGTCCATTCCCTGCGGCGCGTCGGTCCTGCTCGTCACGATACCCAACTTTTGCCTGAAATCCCGCGGCTTTCGCATCGCGCCGCGTCTATCTTGTGGAAGTAGTGCCCATGCCGTCAGGGACAAGCTGTTCGCCCACCGTATCCGCCATGCGAGACGAGGCGTTTCGCCTCTTTGAAGCGGGCGTCATCGCCGCGGACCCGGAATCCGCTGTTCTGAAAGCGCTTCCTGATCGCAGGCCTGATCTGATCGTGGCCCTGGGCAAGGCGGCGCCGGGCATGATCCGTGCTGCCGTCGCGCGTTTCGGACCGGTTCCGGCGATTGTGATCACACATCGCGAGAATGAGGAGGCCAGCCTGCCGCCGGGCGTTCGCCTGTTCCTCGCCGGGCATCCCGTGCCCGATGAGGCCGGCCTTGCGGCGGGGAAGGCGGTGCTGGAGGCGGTGTCCGCGCTTGCTGCCGGGCAGAACCTGCTCGTGCTGGTGTCGGGGGGCGGATCGGCTCTGCTGCCCGCGCCGCCTGAAGGTGTGACGCTGGCCGACAAGCGCAAGCTGAACAGCCTGTTGCTGGCCTCTGGTGCGGATATCGGCGAGATGAACCTCATCCGTCAGCAGGTCAGCCTGCTGAAGGGCGGCGGTCTGGCGCGGGCCGCAGCCCCTGCCGATGTCGTGGCGCTGATTCTCTCCGACGTGGTTGGCGATGATCTTTCCGTGATCGCCTCCGGGCCGACCGCAGCGCCTGTCGGCACACGGTCGGAGGCGCGGCAGCGGCTCCGGGCGCGCGGTCTCTGGCCGGACCTTCCGGTCGCGATCCGGGCCTGTCTGGAAAGGGAGGATCAGCCGATCGCGGCGCCTTCCAACCATGTGGACAACCGTCTGGTCGGCTCGAACACCCTCTCGCGGGAGGCCATGGCGCGCGCCGCCCCCAAGGCGGTCTTGTCACGGGAGCCGCTGACCGGTGACCTCTCGGAGGCAGCCGCCCGCATCATGGCCGAGGCGGACGGATCCGGCGTCTGGCTCTGGGGGGGCGAGACGACGGTGCGGATCCGGGGTGCGGGCAAGGGCGGGCGCAATCAGGAGCTTGCACTTCGTGTCGCGCTTCTGGCGGAGCAGGCGGGCTGGACGGACGACTGGGTATTCCTCTCCGCCGGCACCGATGGCCGCGATGGGCCGACGGAGGCAGCGGGCGGGCTGGTCGATCGTGAGAGCCTCGCCCGGATGCGTGCCGCCGGGATCGACCCGGAGGAGGCGCTGGCCCGGAATGACAGCAATACTGCCCTCGCCGCATCCGGCGATCTTGTGATCACAGGTGCGACCGGGACGAATGTCGCCGATCTTCAGGTGATGATCCGCGCCTGACCTGCCTCAGACCAGATTGCCGAAATGGCCCGCATGAAAGACCAGCGGCGCGCCGTCGTCATAGGCTGCGCGCTCCACCTCTCCGACGATGATGATGTGATCGCCGCCCTCGTGCATCGCGTGCTGCCGGCATTCGAAACGCGCGAGACAGCCCTCGATCAGCGGTATGCCGGTTTCGGAGTTCGTCACCGGCACGCCCGTGAAATCGGTGCCCTGCTTGGTGAAATGGCGTGCAATGTCGTTCTGCCCGGCCGCGAGGATATGGATCGCGAACCGCTCGGCGCCGACGAAAGCCTCGAACCGGCTGGACATGCGGGCGGGCGACCAGAGCACCAGCGGCGGGTTGAGCGAAACGGCGGCGAAGCTGTTGGCGGTGATGGCAACCGGGCCCGCCGCCGTATTCGTGGTCACCACCGTCACGCCGGTCGCAAATCTGCCGAGGGCATCCCGGAAGTCGCGTTCGTGATCACGGTCGGGGGTGAAGATCGGCATGGCGGGTTCCTCTGGTCATCCTAACCCCCGTCACAAAGCACGTCCCCCGCGACGATGCCACCCCTCAGACGGGCCCCGAAAGAGGAAACTGCCGGATGAGGCGAAAGCGTCCATCCTCCCCCTCGCCGCAGAGCGACAGGCGGTCGAAGCAGAACGGTTTCGGCAGCAGCGGCATGACGAGCGGCTCCAGCACCGCCTGCACCTGATCGCAGAGATCCTCCGGCAGGCTGCCGGTCAGGTGCAGACGGAAGCCGTCGTCTTCGCCCGGCGAGGCGAAAGGGTAGCCCCACTGGCCCAGCAGCGACCGTTGCGAACCCGAAAGCCGGAGCGCATGGCGGCGGATCATGTCGTCAACCGACAGCGGCGCGCGGAAGTGGTCCACCTCCCGCGCGATCCGGGCGGCGAGCAGATCGAGCGCGATCTCCTCCCGCGCAGGGGCGAGGGCGAACATGCCGTTCATGCGCACCAGACCGAGGTTGGACACCTCCACCGCAGCGAGCCTTGCGGCCAGCGCATCCAGCGCGGCGATCAGCGTGGAGATCTGCACCCCGTCGATGAGCCGGAATGGCGCCTTGATACGACCGTGCAGCCCGTAATTGCCCAGCGCCTCTCCCGGCTCTGAAAGCGAGGGCGGCAATCCCGGCACCGCCAAGGGCGGCAGCGCCATGGCCTCGACCGGATCCCAACCCGACCAGGCCGTCCCGAAATCCGCCAGCGCACCCCGGCCTGGCAGGTAAAAGATGGCAAGCTTTCTGTAATCACTCATCGTTCCAACCTCCTGCGGCACCCCTGTCGGGGGCCGCGCCTCCCCTGTCTGAAAGTATAGGTTGCCTGGGAATCGCTTCCCGTCGATCAAGGGCGGTTGGAGTGGTTTTCGATCCGGCTTTCGGACGAATGCGACATTTTGCGTCGCCTTCGCCCGATGTTTCCGCATTCGCTGAAGTTGGACAACCTAAGGTTGCTGCCGAAGCCGTCCGATCCGGTTCGCCTGCACGAGCCCATGGATGTAGCAAAGCTTGTCAATCACCTTGGGGCTGAGCACGAAAGGATAGAGATCGGGCTGCCCCATTGCGCGGTTGAGGCTGTTGACAGCGAATGTCAGGGGCAGCCACGCATCGATCAACGGTGTGAACCGCCAGGCCCGGTGGGGATCCACATCGACCGAGACCTCCGCATCAGGATCTCCGGTCACAGCCGCGTTTACCGTGATGCCGAAGGCGCGCGCCATCTCCAGCGTGTCGATGATATGGAGGTAATGCGCCCAGGTCTCCGCCCAATCCTCCCACGGATGCATCGTGGCATAGGCGGAGATGTAGTTCTCCTGCCAGTCGGGCGGCGCGCCGTTCTGGTAGTGACGCTCCAGCGCTTCCTGATAGCTCTCCCGCTCATCTCCGAAGAGCGCGCGGAAATCCTCCAGATGCCCGCCATCGCGCACAAGGATGTCCCAGTAGTAATGGCCCACCTCATGGCGGAAATGGCCAAGAAGCGTGCGGTAGGGTTCGTGCAGTTCCTCCTGCATCTTCGCGCGGAACGCGTCGTCGGCTTCGTTCAGCGAGAGGGTGATGACGCCATTGTCGTGGCCCGTGACCACCTTTTCCCCGCTTTCGGGATCATCGGCGAGGAAATCGAAGACGAGCGGCTCCGCCGCGCCGCTGGAGGCCGTGGGCGCGGGAAGGCCGAGCTTGATGATCGTGTAGAACAGCCGCCGCTTCGCCTGCTCCATCTTCTGCCAGAGCGCATGGTTTTCCGGTGAGGAGATATCCGGGATCGTCCGGTTGTGCTGGCAGGCGAAGCACAGCGTATCCTGACTGTCGGTGGTGACCATCCAGTTGCAGGCGCTCTGCTCCCAGTTGGCGCAGAAGCGATAGAGCGTGCCGGGATTGGCCATCGCGGTCCAGTTCGGACCGTCGGGCGCGACGGACGACATCTCCCCCTGATCGGGAAGGTAGCCGAGCGTCATGCCGCATTTCACGCAGGCGGTGTTCTCGAAATAGACGACCTGCTGACAGTTCTGGCAGTGGAAGAGCTTCATGGGGGCCTCCGGGGCGCGTTCCAGCCTCGCGCAACGCGACAGGCCGAAGGCGGTTCCATTTGTCGCACCCGTGTTGTCGGGCGTATTCGCCGGACGTGTTCATTGGCGGCGCGCGTCATCTGCCGGTGTCCGGGCGCCTGTCGGGCCTCTGGGAGCGCCGCGGCGAAAAGGCGGCATCGGCAGGACGGAGAGGGCGCGCGGCCTCCGGCGGCGCGGGGGACGCCCCCCGCGGCCCCCGGCCTTGCCCGTGCGCCCATGCTACCGCGCCGTGTTCCTCGGGGCCGTTCCTCGGGGCCGTTCCTCAGGGCCGTGCCGCGGGCGGGGCGACCCCCGGGGTCACAGAAGCCGGATCCCCGGCTTCCGCCAGCCCTGTGCCGGAACGATCATCAGCTCCGTCAGGGCCCAGACGAGCGCATCAAGCCGGTCGGGGCTGCCGCGCCCCTCATAGCCTTGCGCGGTCATGCGGCACATCTGATCCTCCAGCCGGTCGAGACCGGGCATGTGGCGCACGCGGCCCTGCTCGTAGAGCGCGGCCACCGGCTCGGCCCGGGCGGCCTTGCCGCGGGAGGCGCGGACGGCGCGGAACGGCACCAGCGGGTCGATGGAGCGCAGCAGGCTCTCCACCAGATCGCCGCCCTGATTGACCTCCGCCACCACCCGTTCCGCGCCGTGCCGTTCCGCCGCGGCGAGCGCCGCCCGCGCCCACCGGTCGGGGGAGGCGGCGGAGACGGAGGCGTCCTCTATCACCACCGCACGCCAGTCCTGCGGCGGACCTTCGGCGACCACCCCGGCCACCACGATGCCGCAGTCGTCCGAGCCGCCGTGGCCCGTCACCGGCGGATCGACGGCCACCACGACGCGGGTGAGGGCGGGAAGCTCCCGCAGCCGCGCCCGGTCCAGCGTGATCGCCGTCCAGAGCGCGCCCTCCGCCTCATCGACGAGGAGGCCGTCCAGCTCCTGCCGCCCGAGGCGCGTGCCGGCGTATCGCGCGCGGACCTCGCTGAGGAAGGAAGCCGCCAGATGCGCGCGATTGGCCTCCGTCGGCGCATGGGTGACGGTGGTGGAGCCGTTGCGCAGGATGTCGCGCAGCACGCCCACGTTGCGGGGTGTGGTGGTGACGACCTGCCGCGGCTGATCGCCGAGCCGGAGGCCGAACTGGAGCATGTCCCAGGTGTCGGAGGCCTTCTTCCACTTCGCCAGCTCATCGACCCAGGCGCAGTCGAACTGCGGGCCGCGCAGGCTTTCCGGGTCATGGGCGGAGAAGATCTGCGCCACGGCCCCGTTGGGCCAGACGAGCCGCCGCCGCGTCGCCTCCCAGACCGGCATCCGGTCGGGGGGAGAGCAGGCGAGGATGCCGCTCTCGCCGAACACCATCACCTCCCGCACCTGTTCGAGCGTCTCTCCCACCAGCGCCACCCGCCGCGACCGGCCGGGATGGAGGGGGCGCGCCCCCTCCACCTCCGACCTGACCCATTCGGCGCCGGCACGCGTCTTGCCCGCGCCGCGGCCCCCCATGATGACCCAGGTCTTCCAGTCGCCCTCGGGCGGAAGCTGATGCGGCAGCGCCCAGATCTCGAAAAGCCAGGGCAGCGCCGCCAGTGCATTGGGCGAAAGCCCCTCCATGAAGGCCTCAACCGTCTCCGGCGTCGCGGAGGCGAGCCAGCCTGCGGCCGATCTCATCCCGTGCCGCATCGAGGTCGAGTGCGCCTCCTCCGGTCCCGCCGGTTTCCTGCCTGCGAAGTTTGTCAATCTTTTCCCTTTCCGTGATGACCGCGAGAACGATCTTGCCGAGTTCGCGGACGTAGGAGTTCGCCTCCTTCACGCGCCCGTCCTCCCGCGCCTCGCGCATGGTTTCGGTGAAGACCTCGATTGCCGTGTCGTAGAGTTCCATCACCTCCGAGAGCACATCCCTCGGCGGCGTTTCGTCTGTCGTCAGGTCTGCCATATGCTGCGCCCCGTGCCCCTCAAGCCCCCGCCCGAGCGAATTGAAAAAGCGGCTCGGGTCGCCCCGGCCGCCTGCACAATTCTCCAGCATGTCTGCGACCATGCCTTGCAGCGGCCGCAAAGTCAAGTTTAATGCATTGTTAATAAACAATATTCCATTAAACCGCCGTACGCTGCGGCGATGCGCCCACGATGTTGACGTCACGTGAACCGTTGCATGGGTGCATATTCTGGCAGGGCCATAATGCGAAACGCTTGCGAGACAACCGTGTCACGTGCTTTTGTTCGCTACCCGGACCGGGGAGAAGAGGGCCGGGATCAAGGGAGGATAAAACTTGGATCGTCGTTCGTTCATCCGCCGGGCTGGCGTAGCCGGGACGGGTGCTGCACTTCTTGCCGCGCCCGCCATTGCCCAGACCGCACCCCGTATCAACTGGCGCCTGACGTCGGCTTTCCCCAAAAGCCTCGACACGATCTTTGGTGCCGCCACCAACATCGCCCAGCATGTCTCGGATGCCACGGACGGGCAGTTCACCATTCAGGTCTTTGCCGCGGGTGAAATCGTGCCGGGCCTTCAGGCCGCCGATGCGGTGGGCGCGGGCACGGTCGAGATGGCGCATACCTGCTCCTACTACTCGGTCGGCAAGGATCCGACCTTCGCGCTCGGCACGGCGATGCCCTTCGGGCTGAACGCCCGGATGACCAATGCCTGGCTCTATGAGGCGGGCGGCACCGATCTGCTGAACGAGTTCTACGCCCTCCACAACATCTACGCGCTGCCCGCGGGCAATACCGGCACCCAGATGGGCGGCTGGTTCCGCAAGGAGATCAAGACGCTTGCCGATCTCGACGGGCTGAAGATGCGCATCGCGGGCATCGCCGGGCAGATCATGTCGCGCCTCGGCGTGGTGCCGCAGCAGATCGCAGGCGGCGACATCTACCCGTCGCTGGAAAAGGGCACCATCGACGCCGCCGAATGGGTCGGCCCCTATGACGACCAGAAGCTGGGCTTCCAGAAGGTTGCAAAATACTACTACTACCCCGGTTTCTGGGAAGGCGGGCCGGTGGTCCATGCCTTCATGAACAAGCAGAAATGGGAAGAACTGCCCAAATCCTATCAGGGCGTGCTGACCGATGCCTGCGCCTATGCCAATACGCAGATGCTCGCCCGCTACGACGTGCTGAACCCCACGGCGATCAAGCAGCTTGTGGCCGACGGTGCCGTGCTGCGTCCGTTCAGCCCGGAGATCATGGCCGCTGCCTTCGACGCGGCCAGTGCGATCTATGACGAGATCGGCGCGAAGAACGAGCACTTCAAGAAGGTGCACGATTCCCAGGCCGCCTTCCGCAAGGAGTCGTATCTGTGGATGCAGGTGGCTGAATACACCTACGACACGTTCATGATGACGCTGCAACGGGCGGGCAAGCTCGGCTGACAGGCAACATGGAATGGCCGGGCACAGTCCCGGCCGTTTGCTTTGCGACCCGGCCAGCGCGCGGGTCAGGAGGTTCCAGTGAAAGCTCTGCTCGCCCTGAGCGGTCGCATTGACCGCATCAACGAGTTCTTTGGCAGGATCGGCGAATATCTCGTCCTTCTCTGCGCCCTTGTCAGCGCGTTCAATGCGCTCATCCGCTACACATTCCACATCAGCTCGAACGGCTGGCTGGAGATCCAGTGGTACATGTTCGCCTTCATCGTGCTTCTGGGCGCGTCCTATACGCTGAAGAAGAACGAGCATGTCCGGGTGGACCTGATCTATGGCGCGATTTCCGACAGGGCGCGGCTCTGGGTCGATCTGTTCGGGATCATCGTGTTCCTGCTGCCGTTCTCCATCTACTGCGCCTGGCTCAACTGGCCGGTCTTCGTGCTGTCGTGGCAGCAGGGAGAGGTGTCGCAGAACGCGGGAGGGCTGATCCGCTGGCCGGTGAAGCTCATGCTGACGGCCGGGTTCGCGTTGCTGGCGCTTCAGGGCATCTCCGAACTCATCAAGCGCATCGCGGCGCTCCGGGGGATGATCACCCTGGAGACCAAATACGAAAAGCCTCTCCAGTAGGACCGACAGGACAGACGCATGTTTTACTATGGCCCCATGCCGCCGCTGATGTTCCTGTGCATGATCATCTTCATGCTCTACGGGTTTCCGGTGGCTTTCTCGCTCGGCGCAGCCGGGCTGTTCTTCGGCGCGCTCGGCATTCTGACGGGTCACTTCGACCCGGCCTTCCTGTCGGCGCTGCCCTATCGTTTCTTCGGCATCGTCTCCAATGACCTCCTGCTGGCGATCCCGTTCTTCACCCTGATGGGCGCAATCCTTGAACGCTGCGGTCTGGCCGAGGATCTGCTGGAGGGGACGGGCAAGCTCTTCGGCGGCGTGCCGGGCGGCCTTGCCGTGGCCGTGGTGCTGGTGGGGGCGGTGCTCGCCGCCATCACCGGCACGGTGGCGGCTTCGGTCATCACCATGGGTCTGATCTCGCTCCCCGTGATGCTGCGCTACGGCTACAACCCGCGGCTCGCCACGGGGGTGATCGCCGCGTCGGGGACGCTGGCGCAGCTCATCCCGCCCTCGCTCGTGCTGGTCGTGCTGGCCGACCAGCTCGGCAAGTCGGTGGGCGATCTCTACATCGGGGCGATGGGTCCGGCGGCGGTGCAGGTGTTCATCTTCCTGTGCTTCATCGGCCTTGTCGCCATCTTCCGCCCGCACTGGGTGCCGCCCCTGCCGAAGGAGGTGCGCGGCGACCTGGATCGCGCGCTCGTCTGGAAGGTGATCAAGGGCATCGTCCCCTCCATCGTGCTGATCTTCCTCGTGCTCGGCACCATTTTCCTCGGCCTTGCCACGCCGACGGAGGCGGGGGCGCTCGGCGTTGTCGGCGGGCTGATCCTTGCCGCCGCCCATCGGCGGCTGACATGGAACCTGCTGCGGCAGGCCATCGGCGCCACGGCGCAGCTGACCTCCATGGTGGTGTTCATCCTCATCGGCGCGACGGTGTTCACGCTGGTCTTCCAGGGGATGGACGGTGCGCTGTGGATCGAGCATCTGCTGACCTCGCTGCCGGGCGGTCCGATCGGCTTCCTGCTCTTCGTCAACGTGTTCATCTTCTTCCTGGCCTTCTTTCTCGACTTCTTCGAGATCGCCTTCATCGTGGTGCCGATGCTCGCCCCGGTGGCCCATTCGCTGGGAATCGACCTTGTGTGGTTCGGCGTGCTGCTCTGCATCAACCTGCAGACCTCCTTCATGCACCCGCCCTTCGGATTTGCGCTGTTCTACCTGCGCTCCGTGGCGCCCCGGACCGTCAAGACGACGGATATCTACATGGGTGCGATCCCATGGCTCATCATGCAGCTTCTGCTGGTGGCCATCGTGATCTTCTGGCCCGAACTGGTCACGGGTCTGCTACCCGGCCAGAACAATGTCGATCTGGATACGATCCGCATCGAGCTTCCCACCGGCGAGGGTCTTGGCGGCGGCGGCATCCCCGGCCTTGGCGGAGACAGCGGTATTCCGGGCCTTGGCGGCTCCACGGAACCGCCGGGCATTCCCGGACTGACGGGGCCGGGCGGCAACTGACCTTCCCGGCAGACGGAAAGCCCGCGCCCCTTGCGCGGGCTTTTTCCACTCGCGGGGCGTCTGCGCCTTGGGGCCGCGGGCAGGATGCTCTCCAAAAAGGGGGATAGCCCGGAAATGTCCCGCCTTTCTCCCGCGGTTTGACTTCTTCAAGGGATGCTGCCGATGCCCACTCTTCCCTACGTCCTGCCGATCCTGCTTCTGATCGTCTCGAACGCCTTCATGACCTTCGCGTGGTATGGGCATCTCAAAAGCCCCGCCACCCCGCTCTGGATCGCGGTGCTCTCCTCGTGGGGCATCGCCTTCTTTGAATACTGGTTCGCCGTGCCCGCCAACCGGATCGGCCATCAGGTCTATTCCGCCGCCCAGCTCAAGACGATTCAGGAAGTCATCACCCTCATCGTCTTCAGCGGCTTTTCCGTGCTCTACCTTAAGGAATCGCTGAACTGGAACCATGCGATCGGCTTTGCGCTGATCGTGACCGGCGCGGCCTTCGTCTTTCGCGGCTAGTCGGCCGCCCTCGGTCAACGCAGAAGCCGGAGGGGCGCCCGTCATTCCTCCTGCCCCGGTGACGCCGGGGGTCGCGGGGGGCGTCCCCCGCGCCTGCGACCCCGTCACGGGCGCTGTCACAGGCCCCGTCACGGGCGCTGTCACAGGCCCCGTCGCCGGCGTTGTCACAGGCCCCCGCGCACGCGCTGTCGCAGGCGATTCCGCCTGAGACGCGGGTGTTGCATCCGGCGGCGGACGCAACGCGCGGTCGGTTAGCGGGATCGCAGAACTTCCCGGTCATCTTGCCTTCAACGAGACGCGGTTCGTGAAGGGAGTGGCCGGCATGATGTTCGATTTCCTGCGGCGCGGGGCAGAAGCCCCGCAGGAACAGAAGGCCTCGGCCGCCGGCCGGGTGATGGCGCGCAGCCCGATGGGCAGTATCGCGGGCGGGCAGGTCGCCTGGACCCCGCGGGATACCGGCTCGCTGACCCGCGCGGGGTTCCTCGGCAATCCCGTCTGCTTCCGCGCGGTCAAGCTCATCGCGGAATCCGCCGCAGCGCTGCCGCTCGTCCTTCAGGATGCGGAGCGGCGCTACGATTGCCATCCGGTGCTCGACCTCATCCGCCGGCCGAACGGCGGGCAGGGCCGGGCGGAGCTGTTCGAGGCGCTCTTCGGTCAGATCCTGCTGACCGGCGACGGCTATGTGGAGGCAGTCTCCGGCTCCGCGCGCATCCCGGTGGAGCTTCATGTGCTCCGCTCCGACCGGATGGTGCTGGTGCCGGGGCGGGACGGCTGGCCCGTCGCCTATGACTACACCGCGGGCGGCGCCAAGCTGCGCTTCGACATGACCGGCGAGACGCAGCCCATCTGCCATATCCGCGCGTTTCACCCGCAGGACGACCATTACGGCTTTTCGCCGCTGCAGGCCGCCGCGACCGCGCTCGATCTGCATTCGAGCGCCTCCCGCTGGTCCAAGGCGCTGCTCGACAATGCCGCGCGCCCCTCCGGCGCCATCGTCTACAAGGGCGCGGACGGGCAGGCGGCGCTGACGCCCGATCAGTATGACCGGCTCGTCACCGAGATGGAGATGCACCATCAGGGCGCGCGCAATGCCGGGCGGCCCATGCTGCTGGAGGGGGGGCTGGACTGGAAGCCGATGGGCTTCAGCCCGTCCGACATGGAGTTCCACCAGACCAAGGAGGCCGCCGCGCGAGAGATCGCCACCGCCTTTGGCGTGCCGCCCATGCTGCTCGGCATCCGGGGGGACGCGACCTATGCGAATTATCAGGAGGCCAACCGCGCCTTCTTCCGCCTGACGGTGCTGCCGCTGGTGACGAAGGTGACCGCCGCCGTCTCCTTCTGGCTGTCCGATTTCACCGGCGAGGCGGTGGAGCTGCGCCCCGATCTGGATCAGGTGCCCGCCCTGGCCGACGAACGCGACCAGCAATGGAAGCGCGTCGGCGAGGCGGCTTTCCTGACGGATGTGGAAAAGCGCGCGCTCCTCGGCCTGCCGCGTCTGGCGGACTGAGGCCGTGACGCGGCCGAAAGGCGGATCGCGCTTCCTCTACGACAGTTTCGACGCTGCCGCCCTCAGGATCGAGGCGAACGAGCGCGTCGCGGAGGAGCGCTGGAGCGCGCTCGAATACCGGCTGGGCCAGATCGAAACGGCGCTGGAGCGGCTGGAGAAGCGCATGTGGGTCGGGGTCTACGGGATCGCGGCCTTCATGCTGGCGAAAGGGGCGGAGGCGCTGGTCGCCGCCGCCATGCGATGAGGGGATCAGGAATGCAGGCGGAAGGGGAACTCGAACGCAAGTTCGCGGTGCCGGGCGCGCTGACGGTGACCGACGGCACGAGGATCGAGGGCTACGCCTCCGTCTTCGGTGTCCGCGACCGGGGCGGAGACGTGGTGATGCCGGGGGCCTATGGCGCGTCGCTCGCCCGGATGGCAGCGGCGGGGCGGCGGGTGAAGCTCTTGTGGCAGCACGACGCCGCCCAGCCCATCGGCGTCTGGGACGAGATCGTCGAGGACGCCCACGGTCTCCGCGTCAAGGGCCGGTTGCTGACCGAGGTCGGCCGGGGCCGCGAGGCGGCGGCGCTGCTGGAGGCGGGGGCCATCGACGGCCTCTCCATCGGCTACCGCACGCTCCGCAGCGATCGCGGGCCGGAGGGGGAGCGCCGGCTCCACGTGCTCGATCTGTGGGAGGTGTCGCTCGTCACCTTCCCGATGCTGCCGGAGGCGCGGGTCGCCCAGAAGGCGGCGGAGACGGACATGGCATCGCTTTTCACGCGCATGACCGGAGAGATGCGCGCCGCCCGCACGCGGCTCGCCAGCAGCGGAACGACCATCACCAGGAGGAACGAATGACACAGATCACGCCGGGGCCGCTCGATACGGCCATCACCGGCTTCATGAGTGAATTCAAGGACTTTCAGGGCGACATCGCCAAGGCTTTGCAACAACAGGAAGAGCGTCTGAACATGCTGGATCGCAAATCTCTCACCGCCCGTCGTCCCGCCCTTTCCGGCGCGGAGGAGGCACGCGCCCCCCATCTGAAGGCGTTCGACGCCTATCTGCGCACCGGTGACGATGCGGGCCTGCGCGGGCTGGTGCTGGAGGGCAAGGGCCTCAACACGCAGGTCAACGGCGAGGGCGGCTTCCTGGTGGACGGCCAGACCGCGGACCGGATCCGCGCCACGCTGGGCGGCACCGCCTCCCTTCGTGCGGTCGCGACGGTGGTGAATGTCGAGGCGGGCTCCTTCGACGTGCTCGTCGATCAGTCCGACATCGGCTCCGGCTGGATGGCGGAGACGGAGATGATGGAGGACGCGCATACCCCGCAGATCGAGCGCATCTCCATCCGCCTGCATGAGCTTTCGGCCATGCCCAAGGCCTCGCAGCGGCTGCTGGACGACAGCGCTTTCGATATCGAGGGCTGGCTGGCCGAACGCATCGCCGACCGTTTCGCGCGGGCGGAGGCGCAGGCTTTCATCTCCGGCGACGGGGAGCAGAAGCCGAAGGGGATCCTCGCCCATCCGACGGTTCCCGCCGATGCCTGGGACTGGGGCCGGATCGGCTATGTGCCGACCGGGGCCGCGGGTGACTTCGCCGATGTGAACCCGGCGGATGCGATCGTGGACCTCGTCTATGCGCTTTCCGCCCGCTACCGCGCGAACGCGACCTTCGTGATGAACTCCAAGACCGCCGGTGCCGTGCGCAAGATGAAGGATACGGATGGCCGCTTCCTGTGGTCGGACGGGCTGGCGGCGGCGGAGCCTGCGCGGCTCATGGGCTATCCTGTGCTGATCGCGGAGGACATGCCCGATATCGGCCCCGGCGCCACCGCCATCGCCTTCGGGGATTTCCACGCGGGCTACACCATTGCGGAACGGCCCGACCTGCGGGTGCTGCGCGATCCGTTCTCGGCCAAGCCGCATGTGCTGTTCTACGCCTCCAAGCGCGTCGGCGGTGACGTGAGCGACTTCGATGCGATCAAGCTGCTGAAGTTCGCGACCCAGTAACGGAAACAGCCATCGCGGGCGGCTTTTGGGCGGCCCGTGACTCCCGCGCCTTCGGGCGCGGGCGAACGGACGCGCGCCGGGGATCCCGTCGTCCAGTCTCCTCCTCCGCCCGGGCGGACGGGAGGCGCGCGTCCGGCACGCCGGAGGAGGGCGGCGGCGGCAAGCCGCAACCGGCGGCGGACCAGTGCGAAGAAGGAACACGGACATGCGGAAATCGGGGGACAAGCGATGATGTTGACGGAACGCGCGGCGGTGCCAGCCTCCGCCCTGCCGGTAGGCGCGCTGATCGACCACCTGCGCCTTGGCACCGGCTTCGAGGAGGAAGCGCGGAACGATGCGCTGGCGGAGGGGTATCTGCGCCGCGCCATCGCGGCGGTGGAGCGGCGGACGGGCAAGGCGCTGCTGACGCGGGAATTCGCGCTCACGCTCTCCCGCTGGCGCGACGCGGCGGCGGAGCCGTTGCCGCTCGCCCCCGTGGGCCGGGTGATCTCCGTCACGATGACGGACCGGACGGGGCGGGAGAGCGCGGTGGCGGAGAGCCGCTGGCGGCTGATCCGCGATCTCCAGCGTCCGCGCCTTGCGGCAACCGGGGCGGCCTTGCCTGCCGTGCCGCCGGGCGGCGGCGTGGAGGTGGTGTTCGAGGCCGGTTTCGGCGGCTGGGCGCAGGTGCCCGGCGATCTGGCGCAGGCAGTGCTGCTGCTCGCCGCCCAGTATCATGAACTGCGGGAGGAGCGGGAGACCGGCCGCCCGATGCCCTTCGGGGTGGAGGCGCTGCTCCAGCCCTGGCGCACCGTGCGTCTGCTGGGGGGTGCGCGATGAGGCGGCTTACCCGGTGTCTGGACGTTGAGGGGGAGGAGCGCCTGGCCGATGGCGCGGGCGGATATGCGAGCCGCTGGCACAGGCTGGGCCGCGTCTGGGCGGAGGTGAAACCCGGCGCGGGCCGCGAGGCGGGGGCGGAGTTCCTGACCATCGCCACGGTGCCATATCGCGTCACCGTCCGCGCCGCGCCTCCCGGCGATCCGCGCCGCCCGCTTGCGGGGCAGCGCTTCCGGGCGGGAAGCCGCGCGCTCCGCATCCTCGCCGTGGCCGAGGCGGATCGGGCGGGGCTCTACCTCACCTGTCACTGCCATGAGGAGGTGCCGTCATGAGCTATGGAACCGCAGGCGCGTTGCAGGCGGCGATCTGGGAGCGGCTGGCGGGCGATGCGGCCCTCTCGGCGCTGATCGGCGGGGCCGTGCATGATGCGCTGCCCCCCGGCCCGCTGCCGGAGACCTACGTGGCCCTCGGTCCGGAGGAGGTGCGTGACCGGTCCGATCAGACCCACCGGGGCGCCGAGCATGACGTGACGCTGAGCGTGGTGACGGCGCGGGCCGGTCTGGGCCGCGCGAAGGAGGTCGCCGCGTGCGTGTCGGACGCGCTGCTGGCGACGCCGCTCACCCTCGCACGCGGGCAGGTCGTCGGGCTGTGGTTCCTCCGCGCCCGCGCCCGCCGGATCGACAATGGCGCAGGGCGACGGGTGGACCTGACCTTTCGCGCGCTGGTGGAGGACACCGGCTGAGGCACCGGCTGGGGGAATGCGGGGTTGGATGGGCGGGCGCGGTCGGCACGCCGGGAAGGACTGCTCCCAACGGCGGATCGTCTGCCGGTTGAGGCACGGGCGGGGTCGAAATGCTTGGCAGGATTGGATGGATGGGCGCGGTCGGCGCGCGGGTCGGAAGGACTGCTCCCGACGGCAGGTGGTCTGCCGGTTGAAGCACAGGCGGGGTCGAAGTGCTGGACAGGGTTGGAGTGCGGCAGGGTTGGAATGCAGGCGCGGGCCGCGTGCAGGGCGGGAGGTCTGCTCCTGATGGCGGGTCGTCCGTCAACGGCACGCGGAGGCCCTGCACAGGTGAGCAGCCCGCTTCCCGCATACGCCCGCGGGTTCCGCGCTGATCGCGCCCCCCGGATGGGTGTTTCGAACAGCCTGAAACAATTCGCGCCGCCGGGCGGACCGGCGGAGTGACGAGACGCGCCCTCTGGCGGCGCAGGACAAGGGAGATGACCGATGGCGGCACAGAACGGCAGGGATCTGCTCATCAAGATCAACGTGGCGGGGGCGTATCAGACCCTTGCGGGGCTTCGGGCGACCCGCATCGCCTTCAACGCGGAGACGGTGGATGTCACCAGCCTCGAAAGTTCGGGCGGCTGGCGGGAGCTGCTGGCGGGGGCGGGGGTGCGCTCGGCGAGCGTCTCCGGCTCCGGGGTGTTCCGGGACACGGCGGCGGATGAACGCGCCCGCGCGCTGTTCTTCTCGGGCGAGATCCCCCGCATCCAGGTGGTGATCCCCAGTTTCGGCGTGGTGGAGGGGGCGTTCCAGATAACCGCGCTGGAATATTCCGGCAGCCACAACGGCGAGGCGACCTATGAACTCTCGCTCGCCTCGGCGGGTCAGATCGGCTTCACGGCGCTCTGATGGCGAATGCATGGGCGGGAGAGGTCGCGCTGGTCATCGACGGGCGGCGGCATGTGCTGAAACTGACGCTGGGCGCGCTGGCGGAGATGGAGGCCGCGCTGCCGGAGGAGAGCCTCCCCGCCCTTGTCCGCCGGTTCGAGGAGGGGCGCTTCACCACGCGCGACGTGCTCGCGCTGATCGTGGCGGGGCTGCGCGGCGGCGGCTGGCAGGGCACGGCCGCGGAGCTGCGCGGGGCGGAGATC
>NZ_DAMDHB010000009.1:0-117893 GCF_032102465.1 Haematobacter sp.
GGGAACCGTTGAAACCAGATTCGACGGTTGGGGTGGGGGTGTCCACATCATCAAAATAGCCGGCTTGGCCATCAAGGCCCTCGCGGGAGCACGAGGGCTGCCAGGCCGTCCCGCCCGTGAGCTTCGACGCCTGCGAAGGCCGCGATGGGCGCGGTCTCCAGACGAAGGATGCTCCCGATGATGAACGAAGACGATGACGCAGGCTTCGAGCCGTTCCACACCTCATCCCCCACCGATCACGTCCTCACCGAACTCCAGCTCTATGGCTACCGCCCTTTCCAGGACGAACCCGATCCGCGTCCGCTACCGGAGGGCAACACCGTCGCCGCAGCCGTCGCAGACATCTTCGACGCCCTCGTCTCGACGCTCGGCGACACCCGCCTCGAACCCGATCTCGACGATCTCCTCTGGTCGACGGTCAATCTCTTCCATCGCGCCGCCGACCGGGTCGAACGCGAACTCGACGACAACGAGCAGGGGCAGCGCCGCCTTCAGCGGGAACAGGATGGCAGCGAGGTCAAGAGCGTCGAACTCGAACGCCTCACGGCGGAGGGACAGACCCTGGTCGAACGGCGCAACAGCATGGAACTCTTCCGCTACCTCTCGGCGGACGCCTTCGAGCACCACACCGGCACGCCCTGGCGGCCGCGCAGCGGTTCGATGGTCAACCATCGCAACCTCACCTCGGCAATGATCGACAGCCGCGATTTCCTCGCCGCTAAGCGCCGGGCCGAAACCGAGGTGCTGCTGCCCGCCGGTCCCCGAGTCGCCGTCACGGGCGGTGCGGACTTCAACGATCACAACCTGATCTGGACGAAGCTCGATCAGGTTCATGCCAAGCACACGGACATGGTGCTCCTGCACGGCGGCTCGCCGAAGGGCGCCGAACTGATCGCCTCCCGCTGGGCTGACAGTCGGAAGGTGCCGCAGGTCGCCTTCAAGCCCGACTGGACGAAGCACGCCAAGGCCGCGCCCTTCAAGCGCAACGACGCCATGCTCGATGTCCTGCCGGTCGGCGTCCTGGTCTTCCCCGGCACCGGGATTCAGGAGAACCTTGCGGATAAGGCGCGCAAGCTCGGCATTCCAGTCATGAAGTTCGACGGCGGCGCGTAAAGCGCCGCCGCTCGGCGGCCTGCCAGCCGCCTCTACTTGACTGAACACGATGTTGATGGCTTTCTTGAAGAATATTTGCAGCAACGGCGAACTGGCATAGTCGCAGGCGGAGCGTATTACCCGGCAGCCTGTGGTGATCCTCAATCGTTCATGCTTAGGCTGCCGTGACCCTCATCCTGCTTGCCATCTCCCTGACGATCGCGCTTTGCGTCATCGCCTACAACTTTGCCATCTACGCCTTGCCGTTCATGGTCGGGCTGACGGCCTTTCAATATGTCTATGGAATGGAGGCCGGCTTCCTGCTGTCGGCGCTCGCCGCCCTCGGCGCGGCGCTGCTATCCGTGGCGCTGGTCATCGCCGTCGTAGGCTTTGCCAAGAACCCGGCCTTGCGGCTTATCGCCCTCGCCGTATTCGCGGTGCCGGCGATGATCGCCGGTTATGCGCTCGTGCATGGCGTCACGAAGAACTTCGTCGACTCGACGATTATGCTGAACCTGCTCGGCGGCGCCGGCGGTCTCTTCATCGGCATAGCGGCGATGCTCAATCTCAATGCGCTCGGTACAGGCGTCCTGTCTCGCTGATGCGATCGCGAATCGCCGCTCGTCACAAAAAAATCTGCGCCGGTTTGCACTGTTGGGCTTCCGGCATCCTGCTCTGAGGAATGGCGCCACCGGCGCTGTAACGGCCAGGGTCTTCGCTCCGATTGGCCCCGCTGTGGAAGTCGGTCATCGGCTGATACCCTCCCAGCCTTAGCAAGGTCGCCACTCTCTGCTTCGTTCCCCTCCGTATCGTGGCGTCCGCGAACACCTTCATGCTCTCCAGCCCTGCAATTCACCAGATCGCACCTTCGGCCGACGGGGTGGAACAACGCCATACATCCTGGAGCCCAATAGCCGTTTCGTCCTGGTCCCGGCTCGCCTTCCGACTGACCGCGTGCTGTGGCTCGTGACGGAGATCCCGGCGGCGCACACCCTGCTGATGCGGGTTTCATATCGGGGCCTGTAGCGCCCTCGTTGCCGGGAAGGACGAACGGTTCTGCTGTGCGTCCCCGGTGTGAGCTTTCCGAGGCGCCAATCCCTCCGACTGACTGATCCCCTAAGTCCGTTCGGTTTCCGACCGCAACCCCCGCGGCTCCGGACCGTGTTGCCGCGCAAGCGCGGCTGCCCGCTCCACTCCGGGCCTTAAGGGCGAGGTGCCGCCAAGGCGGCACTTGCTGGCGTCTCCCGACGGCCTTGGCCGGGTCTCGTCGGAGGGATGGTCCCTTCGAGAAGCAACGGAGACTTACAATGCAGAACATCGTCATTCTTGCCGGCAACATCGGCCAGGGCCCCGAAACCCGCAACACCCAGAGCGGCACCTCGATCACCCACTTCACGCTGGCCACCTCGCGCCCCCGCTACTCGGAAGGCAAGGTTGTCCGAGACAATGACGGCTACCGCGTCCAGGACACCGAGTGGCACCGGATCACCGCCTTCAACGGCCTCGGCAAGACGATCCAGCAGCATTGCGAGAAGGGCATGAAGGTTCTGGTTCGCGGCCGCATCCACTACACCAAGTGGACCGATCAGCAGGGCGTTGAGCGCTACGGCTGCGAGATCATCGCCGAGACGGTGGACTTCCTCAGCCGGGCAAAGCAGGCCCAGAACGACGACGGCAAGTTCATCGACGACGATGACATCCCGTTCTGAGCGGGATACCGGGAGCCCGGCGGCGTAAGCCGCCGGGATTTCCTAATTGTCTGGCGTTCCTGGCATGAGTAGTCGTCTCCCGGCAGCACGATAAGCTTCGAACAATCTTTCCTGCCCGCCTTGGCTTGCGGAAAGAGAACCCAGCACCGCCCGAATCGCCCCCGCAACTGACCCGACGTCAAATCTCTAGGAACACCGATTCTGGGTCGCTTTCCACTCAAACTCCGTCTATAATAGCCGTAGTTCTGGCGTGACGTTGACGCACGGTGGGAGGTGATCATGCATGATCACTTCCCGACAAACACGGGCCGCGCGCGCATTACTGGGTTGGACACAGGAGATGCTCGCTGACAAGGCCAAGGTTTCGCTGACGGCGCTCAAGCGCATGGAGTCGGCCGCTGAACTGCGAGTGTATGAAAGCACCAGCGACCAAGTCCGCAGAGCGCTTGAGGCCGAAGGAATCGCCTTCATCAGATCGGGCCGCAATGAAGGGGTTATGCTTGTCGATGTGCACGAAGCAGCCGAACGCAGCAGAGTCCGGTAATTCCCACCTTCCTACCGCCTCCCGCTTGTCATCGTCGCGCTGTAATGGTGCTTAAGAATAGCAACCGCCATCCCAGAGTGTCACGTGCCGACTAATGACCACAATTGATTTCCTCGACGAAGCCCCTTCCATGCTGTCGCTCACCGAATATGACCGACAGCACATCAAACTCTATGCTCGTCTGCTGGACGCAGAGGCAGATGGAGCAGACTGGCGGGAAGCGGCCGAGGTTCTTTTCGGCATCTGTCCAAGGACTGAGCCGGACCGCGCTCGCCGCGTCCACGACAGCCATCTGGCTCGCGCACACTGGATGACCGAGCATGGCTACAGGCAGCTCAGGCGCGGCCGGCCTCATTAGATCCCGTGTTGTCTCAAGTGCAACGCCTGTTGCGCCTTGCAACCTTCCCAAGCAATAGAATCCCCGGAATCAATTCGCTCTGTACGCGTATTCGCTGAACGGGGAGGATTAAATGACGCCCGATACAAGAGAATGGCGATCATCAACTACATACGACTATCTCGATCGGGCAGATGTGGATGCACTGGCGTGGGAGTGCCTTCGGCGCAATCTCGATTACCAGCGCGACTACGCAAACTCCATCCGCACGGCCTCCGAACTCGGGCTTGAGACCGAAGCGATCGGCGATCGCTGGGGTCTCCGATTTCCCCGCCAGGCCCAGCCTGAATGCACTCGAACAGCCTGTTTTCTGGACGCCGGAAGCTGACACAAGCGTAGTCCATATCGGACCCGCCCCGGAAATTGAGCAGGTCAGCCCTCGCATTTTCGAGAATATTCGCTCGGAAATCAGCCGCAGTTCAGAGGAAGGACGGCATATATCGGTTCTCACCGGAAGCGGTCGCCTGCACCTTGTCGCGAGAGCGGGTCTCGAGCCGACGCAGTCCATCGCCGCCATCATTCCGCTCGACGCCCACAGCCTGGATCGTGTCCAGTCACTGATCAGACTCTGGCGAAGCCTTCACGGCCTGCCTGTTCCACAGGACAGCCGGATGACGGCGCAGCAGCGCCGTCGTCTCAAAAACATGCTACGCGCCGCTGACGGCCGTTTGCACAATGCCGACTATCGCGAGATCGCCGAAGCGATTTTCGGCGTTGAACGCGTTGCCAGCGACCCCTGGAAAACGTCCGCGCTCCGGGACGCTGTCCTCGATCTGGTCAAGGACGGCTTCGCGATGATCGACGGCGGTTACCGCAAGCTTCTTCGCCACCGCCGTCGTTCGTAACCTGCGTTACTAGGGCAAGGTGTGCGAATTAGGCCCCCCCAAGTTCGCACTCCCCCTTCGCTATTCTTCTTCGCCACCGTGGCCTTCGTTCGCCGCTGATCGCCAGCGGCTCCCGCGAAAGCCACGGAGGCCACCATGAACGCCAATCTCGCGACCCTGCCGCCGCGCTTCCTCCGCACCAAGGAAGCCGCCGAATTCCTCAGTCTCTCGGCCCGCACCCTCGAAAAGCACCGGACCTACGGCACCGGGCCGGCCTATCGCAAGCTTGGCGGGCGCGTCGTCTATTCTGTCAATGAGCTTGAGGCATGGGCTGAACGCGGCGCCGTGACGTCCACCTCCGATCCGCGGGGCAGCGTGCTGCCCGCGAAACGCCATGAGCCCGCACCGGCATCCCATGCCGGCCGTCACGCCCGCTGATCCGCGCGGTCTTTTCAATGACGACGCGGCATCGCCCATCTCCGGAGCGCGGACAACTCGATCTGTTCCACGCGCTCCCTGGCGATTTCGCGCCCCGCGACGCGCAGGACCTCATGGCCTATCCGTTCTTCTCCCTCTCCAAGTCACACCGCACCGCGCCGATCGATTTCGTCGCCGGCGACGTGAGCATCCGCGTCGAGGCGGTTCCCGATCATGGCATGGCCACAATCTGGGATGCCGACATCCTCATCTGGGCGGCGAGCCAGATCGTCGAAGCGCGCGACAAAGGTCTTCGCACTTCACGCCTGATGGCCGCCACCCCCTACGAGATCCTCAATTTCATCGGCCGCGGCGTATCGATGCGCGATTATCAGCGCCTCAAGGCTGCCCTCGACCGGCTGCAGTCGACCACGGTCGCAACCTCGATACGGCAAGCAGCCGAAGGCCGCCGCCACCGTTTCTCCTGGATCAATGAATGGCAGGAGCGCACCGATCGCCAGGGGCGTCCCGCCGGCATCGAGCTGATCGTGCCGGACTGGTTCTACCGCGCCGTTCTCGACGATGCGCTCGTCCTGACCATCGACCGGGACTATTTCGGTCTCACTGGAGGCCTCGATCGCTGGCTCTACCGAGTTGTGCGCAAGCATGGCGGCAAACAACGCAATGGCTGGCGCTTCGACTTCCGCCACCTGCATCAGAAATCCGGCAGTCTTTCGCCATTCAAGCGCTTCGCGTTCGAGCTGCGCGACATCATTCGCCGCCAGCCATTGCCCGGCTACTCGCTGTTCCTTGAGGTCGAAGTCGGCGGCCGGTTGCTGCTTGCTTTCGAACCATCGGCGGCCTGTGGACAAGCTGTGGACGGCCTCGTGCTATCAGGAACCCGACCTATCGTGCTATCGGGAACCGGAGGCTCGTGCTATCGGGAACCGAAACAGGGTGTAAGCTCTGGAAACAAAAAGCGAAATCGCGCCCTTAACTTAGAGTCTAACCAAGAATCTAACTTTGAAGAGCGCGCGCGCGATGTGGAAAACATCGCCGGAAGGCGGTCGAACCAGGCCAAAAAGCCATCACTTCAAGCGCATGTAACCGATCAGGCTCTTCGTAGCTCCGCCTGTACGGACCGCTCTTCCGGCCACGCGCGTCGCACCTTCGGCGACGAGCCTGGAGGCGCGAAATGATCGTCGCGCTTCTCAATCAGAAGGGCGGCGTCGGCAAAACGACGCTCGCGCTGCATCTCTCCGGTCAATGGGCGCGTGAAGGCAAGCGCATCACCCTGATCGATGCCGACCCGCAGGGATCGGCGCTCGACTGGTCGCAGCAACGCACCCGCGAGGGCCTGCCTCGCCTGTTCGGCGTCATCGGCCTGGCGCGCGACACACTTCATCTCAAGGCGCCCGAACTCGCGCGTGACGCCGATCACATCGTCATCGACGGACCACCGCGCGTTGCAGGTCTTATGCGTTCGGCGCTGCTCGCCGCCGATCTTGTCCTGATCCCTGTGCAGCCGTCACCTCTCGATGGCTGGGCCTCGGCCGAAATGCTGGCGCTGCTCGCAGAGGCCCGAATCTATCGGCCGCAACTCCTCGCCCGCTTCGTACTAAACCGCTGCGCTGCACGCACCGTCATCGCCCGCGAGACCGCCGAGACACTGGCCGATCACGATCCGCCCCTGATGTCGGCGACGATCGGCCAGCGTGTCGCCTTCGCCGACCTGGCGCAGTCCGGACGCCTCGTTTTTGAGGCCGACGACAATAGCGCGGCCGCGCGCGAGATCGCCGCCCTGACTGCGGAAGTCGGGAGGTTGGCGCCATGACCAAAGCCAGCGCCCGGCGTGGCTTCGTCGCCCGTCCTTCCGACCCAGACGACTGGATCAAGTCCGCTGAACCGGTGTCGCCCGGTCCAGCTTCCAGCACGGGCTTCACCGCAAGGCTGACCATCGACGTCACGCCGGAGGTGCGCGGTCGCATCAAGATCGCCGCCTTTCAACGCGGCGTCACCGTCGCCGACATGCTTCGCGAATTGCTCGCGCGCGAATTCCCCCACTCGCCAGGAGACCCGTCATGACCGGCATCGCGGCCCCCCGCATGCGCGGCGGCTCGATGCCGTCGTCTTTCCAAACCGACCGTCTCACCCACGTCGAGCTGACATGGGTGGAAAAGCAGATCGAATACTGGATCAGGTTCGGCCAAGACGTGCAGGAGACGATCCTTGATCGCCGCCGCCGCGTCCTCTCCTTCAGGCCCGGCACGACTTTCGCCTTCGTCCGATGGGCGTCCAACGACTTCGGCACGATCATCTCGCGCATCGATATCGTGCGCGCCATCACGCCCGGCGAAGCCTATCAGACGTTGCCCTTTGTGCGCCCCGGCGGCGACATCCTGCTCAAGATCGAAAGCTGGCCGAAGGTCGAACGCGTGCTGCAGCTCATCGACGCGATCGAGGCCCTTTCGCTCGATCCGGCCGAAGCCGCGCCAGACTATTGGCGGCATGTACACAACAGACTGAGCGCCGGCCAGGACGCACGCCGCTACTCGCGCGATCAGCACCAGGCGTGGCTTAAGCGCCGGAGGATCGCGCCATGACCGACCTCAAATGGGCCATGGCGACGTTCGTAGCGTCCAGCGCGATCGCCGTGACGACGTGGATCGACGCCCCCACCAAACTCATCTGGAATGCCTCGGCCAGCACCCCGATCGGTTTCTATTCGGTCGAACCTGCAAAGCGGCTCGAAGTCACCGATCTGGTCGCCGTCGCTGCGCCGGAACCGATTGCGAGCTTTCTCGCCGACGGCGGATACCTGCCGCGCGACACGCCGCTCCTGAAACGGGTTCTCGGCCTTCCCGGGCAGACCGTCTGCCGCTCCGGCGTCCTGATCAGTGTCGACGGCGTCGCGATGGGAACGGCTCTCCAACGCGACCGCATCGACCGCCCGCTCCCCGATTGGCAGGGCTGCCGCATCGTCGCGGACGGCGAGGTCTTCCTCATGAACTGGGACATTCCCGACAGTCTGGACGGCCGCTATTTCGGCCCGATCCCGGCCAGCGCCGTCATCGGCCGCGCGGTTCCCTTGTGGACCGACGAGGACGGCCACGGCCGCTTCGAATGGCGGGCGCCAACGCGGTGATCGCCCAGCCTGGGGCGGGCGTACTGCTCGCCCAATCCTTCTCCACCGCATCTTGAAAGGAAACCGCCATGCCGCAAATCGGCGAATTCACCCGCGAGGAATCCGGCTTCACCGGCCGCATTCATACGCTCACCCTGTTTCGCGAGATTACCATCGTTCCCGTCGATCCTTCGGACGTCGAGAACGCGCCGAGCTACCGCGTCCATCACGGCGCGGATGACAACGCACCAGAGATCGGCGCGGCCTGGACGGAGTCCAGCGAAAAGGCTGGCGAATATCTCTCACTGCTGATCGACGACCTCAGCTTTGCGCAGCCGATCCGTGCCCGCCTGTTCCAGAACGGGGCTGATACGACCTCCTGGTCTTTGCATTGGAGCCGCCCTCAGAAGCGCGGCGAACGGGAATAGCGCATGCGGATCGCTCGCACCAAGCCCGCATCGCCGATGTCAACCGGGCGGCCTCGCGCTGCCCGGTGCGTCATCCTCTTCCTCCTTTCCGGCCTGTCTGTTTCCGCCGCGCCGCCGCTCGCCGTACTCGCGCAGAGCGCCCCGTCGATCGCGCAGCCAATCCGCGACCCTCACGCCGCCTTCGTGACCGAAGCCTCGCAGCGTTTCGGCATTCCCGAACACTGGATCAGGTCGGTGCGCCGCGTCGAAAGCGCCGATGACGTGCGCGCCGTCTCATCGGCGGGCGCAATGGGCCTGATGCAGGTCATGCCCGCCACCTGGGCGGAATTGCGCGTCCGTTATGGCCTTGGACGCGATCCGTTCGACCCGCGCGACAACATCATCGCTGGTACGGCCTATCTGCGCGAAATGTACGATCGCTACGGGTCGCCGGGCTTTCTTGCAGCCTATAACGCTGGACCCGGACGCTATGAGGAATACCTCGCGGGCCGCCCTCTTCCGGCAGAAACCCGCGCCTATGTCGCCACGCTCGCGCCATTGATCGGCGGGGCAAACCTGTCGCCACCCGCACCGGGGACCGTCGCCGTTGCCGCCGCCGACCCGCACGCTTGGCGACGAGCGCCGCTCTTCGTCACGCCGTCAGCCCACGGTCTGGATGCGCGCAAAACGACATCCGAACCGCAAGACAACGACGCCCCGACTGCGCCGTCATCGGGCGAAGGTCCCGCCAATTCTGCGCAATACGGCAGCATTTTCGTTGCCCGTGCCGATGATGGAGACCCGCAATGAGCCGGTTCGCATCATGGCGCAGCTTGGCGTGTTCCCGAGAGCGTTGTGCGGAAGGGTGGGAGGAGCAGAGAGCAGCGACAGCAGGACGGCGAGATAAAAGGGCCTCGCCAAATTCGCACAAGCCATTGACATGGCTTGGCTTTTGGCGTGCCGGTCGGTCGGGTCGCGTGCCGCGACTGCTGTTTTACCCAGCGATTTCAACAGTGTTTGCGGCACTGTGCGCCTTCGCACCGTCTCGGGAGGCCCTCCCATGAGCGAGGGCGACAGCGATTTCCGCGTCCGCCCAGGACGCATCAAATCCACGCGGGCACCCAAGTCCAAGAGCTTCATCAATCAAGTGTTGAGGGCCTCGAAGAAGGCCGGGCACAGCTCTGGCGAAGGGCAGACCGCCAAGAGAAGCGCCGGCCGTGGTCATTCAACCTTCGGGCGTGGACGAACCAGCTTCAGCCGTTCGCGCATATTCAGCGCTTCGCGCCGTGTCGTCATCAAGGCGCGCGTGGTCCGCCACCAGGGCAAGTCATTCCGCTCCGCGCCACTCTCGGCTCATGTGTCCTACCTGAAGCGCGAAGGCGTCAGCCGTGATGGGGAGAAGGGGGTCTTGTTCGACGCGACGAACGAGCGCGCCGACGATCTCGCCTTCTCCGACCGATGCAGGGATGACCGGCATCATTTTCGATTCATCGTCTCGCCCGAAGACGCGGGGGACATGACCGATCTGCGAGAGTTCACCCGCGACCTCGCCAACCAGATGGAATCGGATCTGGGCACCAAGCTCGACTGGGTCGCCGTCGATCACTGGAACACCGACAATCCGCATGTGCATTTGCTTGTGCGCGGCGTCGACGAGACCGGCGCCGATCTGGTGATCTCGCGCGATTACATCAGCCGCGGCCTGCGCTCCCGCGCCGAGGATCTTGTCTCCATCGAACTCGGCCCCAAGCCCGAACATGAAATCCGCAACGCGCTGGAAAAGGAAGTCACCGCCGAGTGCTGGACACGGCTCGATGTTGAAATCCGCATCGCCGCCGACGAGACCGGCTTTATCGACCTGCGCCCCGAGGCGAACGGCAAGGCCGATCCCTCGCTGCGCCGCCTGATGATCGGCAGACTCCAGCATCTCGAAAGGATGGAGCTCGCGGCACAAGGCTCTCCAGGGGAATGGACCGTCGGGCTGCAGGCCGAACGCACACTGCGCGATCTCGGCATTCGCGGCGACATCATCAAGACCATGCACCGCGCCTTCACCGAGCGTGGTCAGGATCGCGGCGTCAGCGATTACACGATCGACGGCGGCGGGGCGGGTTCACCCGTTATCGGCCGCCTGGTCGATCGCGGCCTGCATGACGAGCTGACCGGCGAAGCCTATGCGGTGATCGACGGCACGGACGGCCGCGCGCACCATGTCCGCTTCCGCGGGATCGAGGCCTTCGAGCATGCGCCCCCGATTGGCGGCATCGTCGAGGTGCGTCGCTTCGGCGGCCCCGACGATTCCCGGCCGACGCTGGCGCTCGCCAACCGATCGGACTTCGATCTCAACCGCCAGATCACGGCGCCGGGCGCGACCTGGCTGGATCATCGCCTGGTTGAGCGCGAGGCGATGCCCATGTCGATGGGAGGCTTCGGCGCCGAGGTGCGCGACGCCATGCAGGCGCGCGCCGAGCATCTGGCCGATGAGGGCCTTGCCCGCCGGCAGGGCCAACGCATCCTGCTGCAACGCGATCTGCTCAATACGCTGCGACAGCGCGAGCTCGATGCCGTTGGCACGAAGCTCCAGAGCGAACACGGACTGCCGTACCAGAAAGCGCAGGCCGGCGAGCATGTCGCCGGTGTCTATCGCCAGCGTATCGCGCTCACCTCGGGCCGCTTCGCCATGATCGACAACGGGCTCGGCTTCCAGCTCGTGCCCTGGACACCGCCGCTCGAAAAGAAGCTCGGCCAGCATATCGCCGGCGTCGCCAAGGGGCATGGCGGCATCGAGTGGAGCCTGGGCCGCCAGCGCGGCCTGGGCCTCTAGCACCACAAGCAGCAAGAAAGGACCGGCGAATGTCCGCCACCAAAATCCTCTGGGGCCAGATCCTTACCGTCTTTTTGATCATCCTAGTCACCACCTGGGGCGCGACGCAATATGTCGCCTGGCAACTTGGCTATCAGGCCCAGCTCGGCACACCATGGTTCGAGCTTGCCGGGACGCCGATCTATTATCCCCCTGCGATTTTCTGGTGGTGGTACTTCTTCGACGCATATGCGCCGGGCGTGTTCGCCAAGGGCGGCGTCATCGCCGCATCAGGCGGCTTCATCGCCATCGCGGTCGCCATCGGCATGTCGGTGTGGCGCGCCCGCGAACAGAAGAACATCGAAACCTATGGCTCGGCTCGATGGGCGAAGCCGCAGGAGGTGAAGGCGGCGGGGCTGCTCAACCCTGACGGCGTCGTCCTTGGTAAGCTCGATCGTGACTATCTTCGCCACGACGGACCGGAGCATGTTCTGTGTTTTGCTCCGACCCGATCCGGCAAGGGTGTCGGCCTCGTCGTCCCAACCCTGCTGACCTGGCCGGGCTCCGTCGTCGTCCACGACATCAAGGGCGAAAACTGGCAGCTCACCGCCGGCTTCCGCTCGAAGCACGGTCGGGTGCTGCTGTTCGACCCCACCAATCCGAAATCGGCCGCCTACAATCCTCTGCTCGAAGTGCGGCGCGGCGAGTGGGAGGTGCGCGACGTCCAGAACGTCGCTGACGTCCTGGTCGACCCCGAGGGTTCGCTGGAGAAACGCAATCACTGGGAAAAGACCAGTCACTCTTTGCTGGTCGGCGCCATCCTTCACGTCCTCTATGCCGAGAAGGACAAGACCCTCGCCGGCGTCGCAGGTTTCCTGTCCGACCCGAAGCGCCCTATCGAAACCACGCTGGCGGCGATGATGACCACGCCACATCTCGGCGAGGCCGGCCCGCATCCTGTCATCGCTTCGACGGCCCGCGAACTGCTCAACAAGTCCGACAACGAGCGCTCCGGCGTCCTGTCTACCGCCATGTCCTTTCTAGGCTTGTATCGCGATCCCGTTGTCGCCGAGGTGACACGCCGCTGCGACTGGCGCATCGCCGACCTGATCGAGGATGCGCGGCCGGCCACCCTCTACCTGGTGGTCCCGCCATCCGACATCTCGCGCACCAAGCCGTTGATCCGGCTTGTGCTCAACCAGATCGGTCGCCGCCTGACCGAGGATCTGCACACCAAGGCCCGGCGGCACCGCGTGCTGATGATGCTCGACGAGTTTCCGGCTCTCGGCCGCCTCGACTTCTTCGAAAGCGCGCTCGCCTTCATGGCCGGCTACGGCATGAAAGCCTTCCTCATCGCCCAGTCGCTCAACCAGATCGAAAAGGCCTACGGCGCCAACAACTCGATCCTCGACAACTGCCATGTCCGCGTGAGCTTCGCGACCAATGACGAGCGCACCGCAAAGCGCGTCTCGGATGCGCTCGGCACAGCCACCGAAATGAAGGCGATGAAAAACTACGCCGGGCACCGTCTGTCGCCCTGGCTCGGTCATCTCATGGTGTCGCGCTCTGAAACCGCGCGTCCGCTGCTGACCCCCGGTGAGATCATGCAGCTTCCGCCCAACGATGAAATCGTCATGTTGGCGGCGACCCCGCCGATCCGGGCCAACAAGGCGCGCTACTTCGAGGACAAGCGCTTCGTCGAGCGCGTACTGCCCCCGCCGGACCCGGCTAAAACCAGTCGCACGACGCGCAAGGACGCCTGGACAGAGCTGAAGCCGCAGGCGCCGGACGCTGCGCTGCTCGCCGAGATCCAGAGGGCCGAGCAAGACGCGGCCAATAGCGGCCTTCGTCGAGAACCCGAGCTTCCCGATCATGTCGCCATCGTCAAGGAAACGACCGATCCGAACCCTGCCGACGAGTTCAAAGCTCTGCTCGACGACGAACCCGAGGACGCCGCGCGCCAACGGCAAGCGCTTCGCCGCCACATGACTGGAATCGCCCGCCAGGTCGCCATGGACCCCAACGACAATATGGAGCTATGAGCCATGCGCGACCGCATGAATGTGTACTTTCCGCCTGAGATGCTGCGCCAGATCGCCGACCTCGCGGACCGCAAGAAGATCTCGCGCTCGGCGATCGTCGAGGCTGCGGTCGCATCGTTTCTTTCGCCTGATGGAGCAGACAAGCGCGAAGCCGCCCTCACACGCCGTCTCGACCGCATGACCAGGCAGATCCAGCGCATGGAACGCGATCTCGGCATCACGGCCGAGACGCTTGCCCTATACGTTCGCTTCTGGCTGTCGGTCACGCCGCCGCTGACCGGCGACGCCAACTCAGCTGCGCAGGCGAAGGGCCGCGAACGCTACGAAGGGTTTATCGAGACGATCGGACGGCGCCTCCAACAGGGTCAGAGCTTCTTGCGTGAGATACCCGACGATATCGGTTCGGACGATCAACGCGAGAGCTGAAGAGTGGCGGGGCGGCAGCGACGGCTTTTGAGCACATTGCTGTCATCTGGCTTGGTTCAGCTTTCTCTCGATAAAGTCGATGGCGGCCCCGACCCCATCCTCGGCACGGATAGCTGTTCCAATTTCGGCGGCACGGGCGCGCATGCCGACATCGTCCATCGCCAGAAAGGCGGAAGCCAGGTCCTCGGCTGTCATCGTATCCTTGACGAGGGGCTTTGGCCCCACCCCAAGAGCAACGACGCGACGCGCCCAGAAGGGCTGATCACCGAGAAATGGACAAATGGCCGTGGGGTTGCCCGAACGCAAAGCAGCGCCAGTGGTCCCAGCACCGCCGTGATGTAGCGTTGCGTGCATAAGCGGAAGGAGCCGGTCGTGCGGAGCGCCCGAGATGACATGGATATGCCGACTCGGCTCGATCTGCCCGAGCGCACCGCCCGCGGTCGCGAGCAACCCCCGCTTGCCCGCTCGCTTCAAACCGTCGACCACGAGACTTGCCAGCCGTTGCGGATCAACACCGGGCATGCTGCCGAAGCCGATATAGATCGGCGGATCGCCAGCCGCGAGGAAATCAGCAAGCTCCGCGTCGGGCTTCCAATCCGGCGTATCGAGGAACCAATAGCCGGTCACTGCAACGTCTGCGCCCCAGTCTTTCGGCTTTTGCAGTACGTGCGGACTGTAACCATAGAGTGTTCCACTCAGCGGAGCTGATTTGCCGCGAGCAAAAGTCCCCAGCGCCTCAGCTCGCCATGCCCGGATTGTCTTTGCAAACAGGATGCGTCCGCCGTGGATCATCAGCGCATGACTTACCCGATTGAGCGGTCCAAGCGAACCGAACGGAAGGATAGGTGTTGGAAAGGATGACGTGTAGGTGAAGCCCGGCAGCGGAGATGCGAGGAAGAGCGGAATGCCGAGCTTCGCCGCGATATGGGGTGCGCCGAGCGCCTTGGGGTGGAACAAAATCGCTTCAGGAGCGAACATACGAGCGGCATCCCACTCGGCATCAAGCAGCTTTCGGCCTATCTCGCGATAGTACCGCAGCAGCTTGAAGCCGGCACCAAAACCAACGCCCGAGCTGCCGATAGCCTTTTTCGCTTCGGCGGTTTCGAGCAGCTCTAGGAACTCAGATGGCAAAGGCGCAAACGCAACGCCTTCGGCCGTTGCCATCTCGGCGAATTGGGCAGGCGCAACAATCAGCACCTCATGCCCGCGCGCTTTGAGCCCACGAGAAAGGGCGAGATAAGGCTGAATGTCGCCGCGCGTGCCGAGCGTGTGGATGGAAAGACGCATCCTCTTATCCCTGTAAAGGTCGCCGATAATGCAACGTATTGAGTGTTACGATTTGCGCTCCCACGACTGGGCCAAGGCGGAACTCGCCCGCCTGCGATTAGAAATCCTCAGGATGAAGTAACCCGCCAATCCGGCGATCAGCGAACCAAACAAAATCCCGAACTTGGCGCGGTCCTGTAGTGCAGGATCGTCAAACGCCAATAAGCCGATGAACAGACTCATCGTGAAGCCTATTCCGCATAGCAGCGCAACGCCAAGCGTCTGCCCCCAGCTTGCGGCGGCAGGGAGATCGGCAAGCCGGGCTTTTACCAGAATGGCTACGGTACCGAACACGCCGACCACCTTCCCGACAACTAGACCAGCCGCCACGCCGAATGTGAGCGGCTCGATCAAGACCCCCGGCGTCACGCCCGCGAAGGAAACCCCAGCATTGGCAAAGCCGAAAATCGGGACGATCAGAAAGGCGACCGGCTTTTGCAGAAGATGTTCGAGCTGATGCAGAGGGGAAGCCGACGGCGAGGCTTCAGGGGTTCCGGGTGTGAGGCGGATGGGAACGGTCAACGCCAGTACAACGCCAGCCAGGGTGGCATGAATACCTGAGCGCAGCACCAGCACCCAGAGCACGGCCCCAAGAATCAGATAGGGCCAAAGGCGCATGACGCCGGACCTGTTCATCACAGTCAGCGCACCGACAACCAGCATCGCACCGGCTAACGCGGGAAGACTCAAATCGGCGGTATAAAACAGGGCAATCACGATGACGGCCCCGAGATCGTCGATGATTGCGAGCGCCGCGAGGAAGATTTTCAAAGACGCTGGCACCTTTGGCCCGAGCAGCGACAGCACACTGGAGTGCGCCCCTGCGGGTAGACAGGATCAGGCCGCGGTTTTGACCGGTTGCCGGGCGTGTTGATCCTCGAACTGCTGCGGACTGAGATAACCGAGCGCAGAGTGCAATCGGCTGGCGTTGTAGACCTGATCGATGAAGCGTGGAAGGTCGGCTGCGACGTCTTCGAAGGTCTCGTAGGCCATCGGATAGACGGCCTCGACCTTCAGCGTTTTCATGAAGCTCTCGGCCTTGGCGTTATCATATGGATTGCCGCGGCGCCCCATTGATCCGACGAGGCCATGTTCGGCGAGGGCTTGCCGGTAGCGCGCAGCTGCATATTGCGATCCGCGGTCGCCGTGATGCACGCAGCCGGGTGGTGGTTTTCGCCTTTCGATGGCCGAGCGCAAGGCGGCCAGCGTCAGCCTGACGTCGATCGAGCGGCCGATGGCATAACCGACGACCCTGCGCGACCAGGCGTCGAGGATCACGGCAACGTAGACGAAGCCCGCGATGATCGCGACGTAGGTGATGTCGGCCACCCAGAGCTGGTTCGGCCCATCCGGGGCCATGTTCTTCGCCAGGTTCGGGAAGATCGGCAGTTCGTGATCGCCATCGGTGGTGGCGACATAGCGCCGGCGCCGACGCGGCTGAAGACCATGCTCGCGCATCAGGCGTCGGATTTTCTTATGATTGACGATAAGGCCGCGGTGCCGCAGCGCTGCCTGCATCCGGCGGTAGCCATAGGCCTCGAAACTGTCCGAGATCGCCGCCATCGTCTCGACGAGCGCCGTGTTGTCGATGCTGGTGGCCGGCTTGTCGTAATAGGTCGAGCGCGCAATCCCCATCAGCCGACATCCTTCTGCGACGGCGATGCCGCGGGACCGATAACGACGGATGTAGTCGCGCTTCTCGGCCGCGGTCCGTGCTTCAGAGCCCCCTTTAGGAACTCGATCTCCAGAGCTTGTCTGCCAACGAGCCGCTCCAGCGCAGCGATGCGCGCCTCGTAGGCTTCGATCGTATCGGCGGCGGCGGCCTCGTCGTCGAAGGCGCCGGCTTCGAACTTCTGTATCCAGATACGGATCAGGTTACGCGACAGGTCGTGCCGCCGAGCGAGGCTGTGGAGCGTCTCGCCAGCCAAGTAGTCCTGGGTCACCTGGCGCTTGAACTCGATGCTGTGGGTGCGGTGTCGGGCCATGGGCTTCCATCCTTCGAAAGCCCGGCTCCCCGGTCAATTGCTCGCCGTCACGCTGTCCGCCTCAAGGGGCGCACTCCACACCGAGTGCAAAAGCTATATCGGTTGCGGCCGGAATCGCCCATCCACGCATAGCGGCAGTGTTGCCGAGATTGAAGGCAACATAGATCAATGCGGGAACAGCCATTCCGCCCGCGGCCGCAGCGCCGGGAAGCAGCCTCCGGCTCCAACTCGACAATTGCCCGTCCAGCATCTCCCGCTTGATCTCAAGCCCGACCAACAGAAAGAACACGGCCATCAGCGCGTCGTTTATCCAGTGCTGGACGCTCAATGGACCGATGTAGGCGCGTAGCGCGGCAAAGTAGCTCTCGGCGACTGGCGAATTCGCCGTCAGGATGGCGAGCGCTGCAACGCCCATGAGAATGATGCCGCCAGAGGCCTCATTGTCGAGAAACTGCCGAAGCGTGGAATTGATACGCCCGCGATTGGGGCTGACAGGCTGCGTTGAGGCCATAGGGCTGCGTCCTCTGGGTAAGAGTTATTCTCTTCTCCGTATGAGGGCGAGACCTTGGCGCACGCAGCACACGCCATGATGTTCCTATCATACCCAAACCGTCCGGTATCGCCAGCGAAACCGTGTCGATTGCGTCGCATTTTTTGGATTCGCCTCGCGACCACTCCCTGACCGCACATGCTTTTCAGTAAAGCAACGTCCGCCGTTCTCCTGTATTTGCACGCCACGCTACTACTCCGACAAAGACTTGTTGAATCAGCCCAACTTCGGGCTCTTTTAATCGTCCCCGATCCAGGGCCGGCTAAACGGTCCCTGGCCGCAAGGGGACGACATGGCGGCATCTCACCAGAAATCGGAAGCGATCACGCGCGGCGCGCGCATGCTGCGCACGGCCCTTGGACCGGCCATCGCGCGGTTTCTGGAAGATCCGTCGATCGTCGAGGTGATGCTCAATCCTGACGGCCGGCTCTGGATCGACCGGCTGTCCGAAGGACTGTCCGACACAGGAGAGCGTCTGGCGCCCGCAGATGGCGAACGGATCGTGCGACTCGTCGCGCACCATGTCGGCGCCGAGGTCCATCCCGGCAATCCGCGGGTGTCAGCCGAACTACCCGAGACGGGGGAGCGGTTTGAGGGTCTGTTGCCCCCAGTTGTGGCGGCGCCGGCTTTCGCGATCCGCAAACCTGCTGTCGCAGTCTTCACGCTCGACGACTATGTGGCCGCCGGAATCATGTCGGGGGACCAGGCCGAGACGCTTCGCGGGGCGGTCGCCGCCCGGGCCAACATCCTTGTCGCCGGCGGCACCTCGACCGGAAAGACCACACTCACCAATGCGTTGCTCGCCGAGGTCTCCAAGACCACGGATCGCGTCGTCATCATCGAGGACACGCGCGAGCTGCAATGCTCCGCTCCCAACCTGGTCGCCATGCGCACCAAAGACGGTGTCGCCACCTTGTCGGATCTGGTGCGGTCCTCGCTGCGATTGCGCCCAGACCGCATTCCGATCGGAGAGGTCCGCGGCTCCGAAGCTCTCGACCTGCTCAAGGCCTGGGGAACGGGTCATCCGGGCGGCATCGGCACCATCCATGCCGGCACAGGGATCGGTGCGCTGCGCCGCCTCGAGCAACTCATCCAGGAGGCCGTCGTCACCGTCCCAAGGGCGCTGATCGCCGAAACCATCGACCTCGTCGCTGTTCTCGCTGGTCGCGGCTCGCAACGCCGGCTCGCCGAACTTGCGCGCGTCGATGGCCTCGGCCCGGACGGCGACTACCGCGTCACTCCCGCAACCTCAGCCTCAAGCCCAACAGGAGATCCCTCATGATCCGTCACGCCCGGCGCATCCGTCGCCATGTCACGGCGGCAGCAGCCGTCACCTATGCGACCCTGATCCTCACCCCGGCCGCTCACGCTTCCGGTTCGTCCATGCCCTGGGAAGCGCCGCTTCAGTCGATCCTGCAATCGATCGAGGGCCCGGTCGCCAAGATCGTCGCGGTCATCATCATCATCGTTACCGGCCTCACACTGGCCTTCGGCGACTCGTCCGGCGGCTTCCGCCGTCTGATTCAGATCGTGTTCGGTCTGTCGATCGCGTTCGCCGCATCCAGCTTCTTTCTCTCCTTCTTCTCGTTCGGCGGCGGGGCGCTTGTGTGATGGCGGGGAGGCTGGAACAGCTCGACGAGGTGCCGGGCTTCACCGTGCAGGTCCACCGGGCGCTAACCGAGCACATCCTGCTCGGCGGCGCACCGCGCTCAATCGCCATCATGAACGGCACTTTGGCCGGAGCCGTTGGCCTCGGTTTGCGCCTCTGGCTTGTCGGTCTCGCCATCTGGGTTGTCGGCCACTTCGCCGCCGTCTGGGCCGCCAAGCGCGACCCGCTCTTCGTCGAGGTCGGCCGGAGGCATCTGCGCATCCCCGGCCACCTGTCGGTCTGAGGGAGCACCGCCCATGATGAACCTAGCTGAATATCGCCGCACTGCCAGCCGCCTGGCGGATTTCCTGCCTTGGGCGGCTTTGGTGGGCCAGGGCGCCGTCCTCAACAAGGACGGTTCGTTCCAGCGCACCGCACGCTTCCGCGGCCCTGACCTCGACAGTGCCGTTGCGGCCGAATTAGTCGCGGTCGCGGGACGCCTCAACAACGCCTTCCGTCGGCTCGGCTCCGGCTGGGCAATCTTCGTTGAAGCGCAACGGCACGAAGCCTCGACCTATCCCGAGAGCCGTTTTCCCGATCCAGCGTCGGCCTTGGTCGATGCCGAGCGCAAGGCGGACTTCGAGGAAGCCGGCGCCCATTTCATTTCCGGCTACTTCCTCACCTTCACCTATCTCCCGCCGGCCGAAGATGCTGCGCGGACTGAAGCATGGCTCTATGAGGGACGCGACCGAAGCGGCGTCGATCCGCATGAGGTCCTGCGCGGCTTCATCGATCGCACCGACCGGATGCTGTCGCTGCTCGATGGTTTCATGCCGGAATGCGGCTGGCTCGGTGACGCCGAGACGCTGACCTATCTGCATTCCTGCGTTTCAACCAACCGTCATCGGGTGCGGGTCCCCGAAACGCCGATCTATCTGGATGCGCTGCTCGCCGATCAGCCGCTCACCGGCGGGCTTGAGCCCCGTCTGGGACATTCCAATCTGCGCATCCTCACTATCGTCGGCTTCCCCACCGCGACGACACCCGGAATCCTGGACGAGCTGAACCGTCTTGCATTCCCCTATCGCTGGTCGACACGGGCAATCCTGCTCGACAAGACCGACGCCACCAAGCTGCTGACAAAGATCCGGCGGCAATGGTTCGCCAAACGCAAATCCATCGCCGCAATCCTGAAAGAGGTCATGACCAACGAGGCGTCCGCCCTCGTTGACACCGACGCAGCCAATAAGGCCGCAGACGCCGATCTCGCACTTCAGGAACTCGGGGCCGACTATGCCGGCCAGGCTTATGTCACGGCGACCATCACCGTCTGGGACAACGACCCGCGGATCGCTGACGAAAAGCTGCGTTTGGTCGAGAAGGTGGTGCAGGGCCGCGACTTCACCGCCATGCCCGAGACCATCAACGCCGTAGACGCATGGCTCGGCTCGCTGCCGGGCAATGTCTACGCCAATGTTCGGCAGCCGCCGATTTCCACGCTCAATCTCGCCCACATGATCCCGCTTTCAGCGGTGTGGGCGGGGCCGGAACGGGACGAGCACTTCGGGTCGCCCCCCTTGCTGTTCGGCAAGACCGAAGGAAGCACCCCGTTCCGGTTTTCCCTTCATGTCGGAGATGTCGGCCATACGCTCGTCGTCGGTCCGACTGGTGCGGGCAAGTCCGTGCTGCTGGCGCTGATGGCGCTCCAATTCCGCCGCTACGAAAATTCTCAGGTTTTCGCCTTCGACTTCGGCGGCTCCATTCGGGCCGCGGCATTGGCGATGGGCGGCGATTGGCACGACCTTGGCGGTGATCTGACGGACGGTGCCGAGTCTTCCGTATCACTTCAGCCTCTCGCGCGCGTCCATGACGTGCCCGAACGCGCCTGGGCCGCTGACTGGCTCATCGCCATCCTCATGCGCGAAGGCATCCAGATCACGCCAGAGGTCAAGGAACACCTCTGGTCCGCCTTAACGTCGCTCGCCTCCGCCCCTGTCCAAGAACGGACCATCACCGGCCTGTGCGTGCTGCTGCAATCGAACGATCTCAAGCAAGCCTTGCGGTCCTATTGCGTCGGCGGGCCTTATGGTCGGCTTCTTGATGCCGAGAACGAGCATCTTGGGCATGCAGCGGTGCAGGCGTTCGAGATCGAGGGCCTTGTCGGCACAGGCTCAGCGCCCGCCGTTCTCGCCTATCTCTTTCACCGCATCGGCGACCGCCTCGACGGATCGCCCACACTGCTGATCATCGACGAAGGCTGGCTCGTCCTCGATGACGAAGGCTTCGCAGGTCAGCTCCGCGAATGGCTAAAGACCCTTCGCAAGAAGAACGCATCGGTCATCTTCGCCACCCAATCGCTCAGCGATATTGATGGCTCGGCGATCGCCCCGGCCATCATCGAAAGCTGCCCGACGCGGCTGCTGTTGCCTAACGAGCGGGCGATCGAGCCCCAGATCACCGCAATCTATCGTCGCTTCGGATTGAATGATCGGCAGATCGAGATCCTCGCGCGGGCCACCCCGAAGCGGGACTATTACTGCCAGTCGCGACGCGGCAATCGCTTGTTCGACCTGGGCCTCTCCGAAGTGGGGCTCGCGCTTACCGCAGCTTCTTCCAAAACCGATCAGACGGCCATCGCCAGGATTTTCGCCGAGCATGGGCCGGACGGATTCCTCCTCGCATGGCTGCGCCTGCGCGGCGTCGACTGGGCCGCCGACCTTATCCCCGACCTCGCCAATCTCGTTCCCCCAGCCCCCAAGGAGACTACGTCATGACCATCCATCGTTCCCGCTCGCGCGCACTATTCATGGCCGCGACAATGCTGGCGATGCCTGTCGCCCTGTCGCCGATCTTCATCTCTCCGGCGCATGCTCAATTTGGCTTCGGACGGATCGTCTATGATCCGTCCAATTACGCGCAGAACGTGCTCACTGCCGCGCGCACGCTGGAGCAGATCAACAACCAGATCACACAGCTCCAGAATGAAGCGCAGATGCTCATCAATCAGGCGCGCAATCTCGCGAGCCTGCCGCATTCCTCGCTCCAGCAGCTTCAACAGGGCTTTCAGCGCACGCAACAGCTTCTGAGCCGGGCTCAGAACATCGCCTTCGATGTTCAGAGCATCGATCGGGCCTTTCAGCAACAATACGGCAATGTCTCACTGTCGACGACGGAACAACAGCTCGTCGCCGATGCGCGCTCACGCTGGCAGAACACCGTGGGCGGACTGCAGGACGCCATGCGCGTCCAGGCCGGCGTGGTCGGCAACATCGACACGAACCGCGCCGAAGTTTCGACGCTGGTCGGCCAAAGCCAGGGGGCGACAGGCGCGCTCCAGGCGACCCAGGCCGGCAACCAGCTTCTCGCTCTCCAGTCGCAGCAGCTCTCCGATCTTGTCGCATTGCTTGCGGCCGATGGACGTGCCGGGGCGCTGACCGAAGCAGAAAGGGCTGCCGCAGCCGAACAGGGGCGCGAACAACGCCGCCGGTTCCTGACGCCTGGCTCCGGCTATCAGCCCGGCAACGCCCAGATGTTCAACAACGGCAACTGAGGGCGCGAGCATGGATGGCAAGCTGCTGGCACGGCTCGGCGCGGTCGTCTTCGTCGCCATCGCGATCACTGCGACGGCGATCGAGATGACCCGGAAGGAGGAAGCTCCCGCAGAGGAGCCCGCGGGTCTTGCAGAGCCCGTGCGCGATCCCCTGCGCGAGGCTCAACGCCGGTGCCAGCAGCTTGGTCAGAGCGCCGCTAGCGATGCGGACTGCATGCGCGTCTGGGCCGAAACCCGCGACCGCTTCCTCGGCCGTGCGCCGGCGCCCACAGCACCACCTCAGAATCAAGGACAGTGATCCATGGGCGGCACCGGCGTCATCGACACATTCCTCGGGACCTTCACCCGCTACATCGATTCCGGCTTCGGCATGCTTGGCGGCGAAGTCGCCTTCATCGCCACAACCCTCATCGTCATCGACGTGACGCTGGCAGCGCTCTTCTGGTCCTGGGGAGCTGACGACGACATCATCGCGCGCCTTGTAAAGAAGACACTTTTCGTCGGCGTCTTCGCCTACATCATCGGCAACTGGAACAATCTGGCGAACATCGTCTTCGACAGTTTCGCCGGCCTCGGTCTGAAGGGTTCGGGCACCAGCTTCACCGTTCAGGATCTTTTGCGCCCCGGCAAGGTGGCGCAGACCGGTCTTGATGCCGCCCGTCCACTGCTCGAATCCATTTCCGATCTGATGGGGTGGATCGCCTTCTTCGAGAACTTCATCCAGATCGCCTGCCTGCTGTTCGCATGGGCTCTGGTGCTTCTCGCCTTCTTCATCCTGGCTGTGCAGCTCTTCGTAACGCTGATCGAGTTCAAGCTCACGACGCTTGCCGGCTTTGTGCTGATACCCTTCGGGCTGTTCGGCAAGACCGCCTTCATGGCCGAGCGCGTGCTGGGCAATGTCGTGTCATCCGGCATCAAGGTCCTGGTGCTTGCCGTCATCATCGGCATCGGATCGACCCTCTTCTCCCAGTTTACCGCTGGCTTCGGCGGCGAGACCCCTACGATTGACGAGGCCATGGCCGTGGTCCTCGCTGCGCTTTCGCTGCTCGGCCTGGGAATCTTCGGTCCTGGCATCGCCAGCGGCCTTGTCTCAGGCGGTCCGCAGCTCGGCGCCGGCGCCGCAGTCGGCACGGGGCTTGCCGTCGGCGGCGCGGCGCTGGCCGCAGGTGGTGCAGCGGGCTTGGCCGTCAAAGGCGGCGCCGCCGCCATGTCCGGTGGAGCCGCCGCCGTGCGTGGTGGCGCTGCCGCTGCCGGCGCTGCATCCTCGGCCTACAGTCTCGGTTCTCTTGGTCAGACTGGCGCGTCGGGCGTGGCCTCGGGCCTCGGAGGCGTCGCACGCGCAGCAGGTTCGGCTGCCGCATCGCCGCTCAAGCGCGCCGCAACGAAAGCTGGCGAAAGCGTCAAGTCCAGCTTCGCCGAAGGCGCGAAGGCCGGTTTCGGAGCCACCGGCGGGTCCTCGACCATGGGGACCATCGGCGGCGCCGACGCTGCCCACGCTTCCGCCAGCCCTCCGCGAGATGGAGCCCCTGACTGGGCAAAGCGCATGAAACGCAGCCAGGCCCTCAGCCACGGCGTCTCAGCGGCCGGTCACGCCGTGCGCTCCGGCGACAGCCATGGCGGCGGCTCTTCCGTCAACCTTTCTGAAAGTGATCGCTCATGAGCCTCTTCAAACGACCCGCTACCCACTATGGCAAGACACCCGAGCCTGAAACACCATATCAGAAGGCTGCTCAGGTCTGGGACGAACGCATCGGCTCGGCCCGCGTGCAGGCGAAGAACTGGCGCTACATGGCGTTCGGCAGCCTGATTCTCACAACGGGGTTTGCCGCAGCCCTGGTCTGGCAGTCAGCACGCGGGACCGTCGTGCCTTGGGTCGTGCAGGTCGATAATCTCGGCCAGGCGCAAACCGTCGCGCCAGCCTCCGCGGACTATCGGCCCAACGACCCTCAGATCGCTTTCCACCTTGCTCGCTTCATCGAACAGACCCGCGCGATTCCGTCTGACGCCATCATCGTGCGCCAGAACTGGCTTCGCGCTTATGAATGGACCACTGATCGCGGCGCCGCAGCGCTGAACGATTACGCCCGCTCCAACGACCCCTTCACACGGGTCGGCCGCCAGCAAGTCGCCGTAGAAGTCTCAAGTGTGATCCGGGCTTCCCCCGATAGCTTCCGTGTCGCCTGGATAGAGCGTCACTATGAAAACGGCCAGCTCGCCCGGACAGAACGCTGGACCGCCATCCTGACCATCGTCATCCAGACGCCGCGCGACGCAGAACGCCTCCGCGCCAATCCCCTGGGTATCTATGTCAATGCCATCAACTGGTCGCGGGAGATGAGCCAATGAGCCGCCCTCCGATGAGCAAATCCGCGTTTCAGGGTTTTCCCAAATCTGGCCTGGCGGTCGTTCTGCTTTCCGCGACCGTACTTGCCGGTTGCGCGACCAATCGGCCGCCGCAAATCAGTTACGACTCGGACGTGCCGCCGCTGCCCGCCGTGCCGGCAGTCGTTGCGGACGCGCAGCCGAGGCCATTGCATGTCCCTCCGGCATGGACGCCGGCAAGAGGGGGAACAGCCGCCAACACCCCGGAGGGGCGCGTCCAGAACGCCAACTCGGCCGCCCGCGTTCAGCCTCGCCGCGAAGGCTATTTCAACTCGATCCAGATCTATCCGTGGAGCGAAGGCGCGCTCTATCAGGTCTATGCCGCGCCCGGGCAGATCACCAATATCGCGCTGGAGCCAGGGGAGAGCCTGACAGGGGCCGGTCCCATCGCCGCCGGCGACACGGCACGATGGATCATCGGCGATACCGAAAGCGGCAGCGGCGCGACCCGTCGCGTCCATATCCTCGTCAAGCCAAGTCGCGCTGACATCACGACCAACCTCGTCATCACGACCGATCGGCGGGTTTACATGATCGAGCTGCGCTCCGGCGAAGCGCCCTATATGCCAGCCGTCGCTTGGGCCTACCCGCAGCCGCCCGCAGGTCAGAGGCAGAGCGTCCCGGCGACGCCCGTCATCCCCGTCGCCTCGGCGCGCAACTATCGCTATGGCTTGACCGGCGATTCACCGCCCTGGCGGCCGGTGTCGGTCTATGATGACGGACGGCGGGTCTATGTTGAGTTCCCGCGCGGCATCGTCCAGGGCGAGATGCCGCCGCTCTTCGTCATTGGTTCCGATGGCGAAGCGCAGATCGTCAACAGCCGCATTTTCCAGCACATCCTGATCGTCGATCGCCTCTTCGGCGCGGCCGAGCTGAGACTCGGCAGCGGCGACCGCCAGCAAACCGTCAGGATTGTCCGTACCGACGGGAGGCCAGCGTCATGAGCAACAAGGAAGATAACCGCGATGACGGCCTGGCGCCCGCCGGTCCCACTGTCGAATCAACCTCGACCATGCGGCTGCGCGCTGAGCCTCCGCGCGTCACCCGGCTGTCCCGCAAGGTATTGGCTGGTGTCGGCCTCGTCGCCAGCATCGGCATCGGCAGCGCTCTGATTTATGCGTTGCAGACGCGCCAAGGCGGGCCTGGCAACGAGGAGCTCTATTCCACGGAGAACAGAACCACTGCCGATGGTCTTGCGGGACTGCCGCGCGACTATACCGGACCGGTACTCGGCCCGCCTTTGCCGGGCGATCTCGGCGGTCCGATCCTCGACGCCCAGAACCGCGGCCAGCCCGTCGTGCCGCCAGCAATGGTGACACCTCAGGTCGATCCCGAGGAGCAACGTCGTCTCGCCGAGGAAGAAGCTGCCCGAACGAGCCGGGTGTTCTTCCAAACCGGACCCGGAACGGGCGCGCCGCCCGCAAGCCCCGGCATGAGCAATCCGCCACTGGCGGGCCTCGGTCTGCCGGGGCAGGTTGGAACGCCAACCGCCCAAGACCGGCAGAGCGCTTTCCTCAATGCCACCGTCGATCGGCGAACGGTGTCGCCAGATCGCGTCATGGCGCCGGCATCTCCCTATGTGCTTCAGGCCGGCGCAGTGATATCCGCAGCCCTCATCACCGGCATCCGCTCCGACCTTCCCGGCCAGATCACCGCCCAGGTGACCGAGCACATCTATGACAGTCCCACCGGCCGCATCCTGCTCGTCCCCCAGGGCACGCGCATCATCGGCGAATACAGCAATGATGTCGGCTTCGGACAGCGCCGCGTGCTGCTGGTCTGGAACCGGCTGATCTTGCCGAACGGGCGCTCTATTGTCCTGGAACGCCAGCCCGGTGCCGACACGCAAGGTTATTCCGGCCTTGAGGACGGCGTCGACTACCATTGGTGGGACCTTGCGAAAGCCGCCGGGTTGTCGACCCTTCTCGCCGTGGGCGCCGAGCTCGCGGTCGATGATGAGGACCGCCTGATCCGCGCGATTCGCGACGGCGCCCAGGACACCATCAATGACGCTGGCCAGCAGATCATCCGCCGTCAGTTGCAGGTCGCGCCCACCCTGACAATCCGGCCGGGATTCCCGGTCCGCGTGATCGTCACTCGCGACCTGGTGCTCGAACCCTATGGAGCAGCGCAATGACCAAACTGAAGCTCGGCCCGATCGCCGAGGACAAGCCGGTGAAGATAACCCTGGATCTCCCCGGCGCTCTTCACCGCGACCTCAGTGCCTATGCGGAGGCGCTTGGCCGTGAATCCGGCCAGCCCATCATCGACCCCAAAAAGCTCATTGTTCCGATGCTTGAGCGGTTCATGGCGACGGACCGGGGGTTCGCCAAAGCGCGCCGAAATCGCGAGTGATCGCGACCCAGACCCCGGTCCGGTAAGATCAGATGAGCCGCCGCGGACGCTCGCCAGAGTCTTTGGACGCCAGTCTCGAGGCCAGCGAGAGAAAACGCCGAAGTGACGGGTTATCCCGGCCGGGTGCCCAAACTGCGCTGAACGGCACTATGTCTTCGTCCTCGACCAAAGGTCGCAGCACGAGCCGAGGGATAGAGACAAAGCGCCAGCCGGCCGACACAACGGTTATGCCCCTGCCGATTGCGACCATATTCATCAGGGTCTCCTGGTTGCAGGGCATGATCTCGATCGCAGGATAGGTGCTGTAATCCGCCAGCCTACGAACGATGTAATCATGCACTTCGAGCCCCGGCGCACATTTTGTCGCTAGGAATTTCTGGTCGCGAAGCCACGACCATTCGACCGATTCACGCTCGGCTAGATGATGATCCGCCGAGAGCGCAACATGCACTCGTTCCTGCCAGAGTTCGGCTGTTTCACAATCGGCGATCGCGCCATTCCCGGTGATAAAAGCGATATCCAGTTGTCGCGCCCGCAGTGCGGCGACGTGTTCAGCCCGTCCCCCATCTCTGATCTCTATGGCCACCTCTGGATGTAGCAAGGCATACTTTTCGATGAGCTCCCTCAGAAACCCGCCCGCAAGCGACGTCAGAACGCCGATGCTCAGGCTGCCGTTTTCGCCGCGACCCGCCGCGCCGGCGGTTTGGGTCGCTCGCATGATCTGGTCAATCGCTGGACGGACGGCGGCGACAAATTGCTCTCCGGCATGCGTCAGGCGAATCCCGGAAGGGCATCGCTCGAAGAACGAAACGCCCACCACATCCTCAATGCGTTGCACGCCCCGGCTCACTGTCGCCGGATACTGGCCCAACGCCTCCGCAGCGCGCCGAAAGGAGCGGTAGTCCGCCGCCGCCACGACATACTGAAGCGAGCTCAGGTCAAACGGGATCTTCGCCGACACAGGAGGAAAAGAAGGCCCCTCTGAGTCCTGGTTTTCCTCCTCCATCCACTCGACCTTCAGTCTGTCGGCGGAGGAAGCGATAACTCCCTCAAGACCATTGGCCTTGGGCAACGGTCCCCTTTAAAAAAGACAACTACGATTTGTCCCGGCCCCGCCTTTCGGGCGAAGCCGGCGACTTCCGCGACCTCCTGTCGATCCGGTCGTCGGAAACTCCTCATACCGGCTGCTCTACCAGGACCGAATACGCGGCAGTCGCGGTCTTCGCGCCGCGCAGCATTTTCATGACCTGCTCATCGCGGGTCCGGCGTGCGACCGCGGCGAGAATCTTCAGGTACTCGTTGCTGCCTTCGGGGGCCGAGAGCAGGAGAAAGACAACATCGACCGGAAGGTCGTCCACTGCCTCGAATTCGATTGGCTTCTTCAGCACCATCAGCGCGGCGAAGGATGCCTGAAGTCCGGGAACCGGCGCATGAGGCATGGCGACGCCATGGCCGATGCCGGTCGAACCCAGACGCTCGCGTCCTAGCAAAGCTGTATGGATCGTTTCCTCAGTCAGCCCGGTGCGGGCGGCCGCATGCGCGGCCAGCTTCTTGATCAGGACGGCTTTTGTCGAGATGGATAGATCAAGGATCACGTCCTCTGGTGCGATGGCAGATGACAGGTTCATAGGAGTACTCACGTTAAGTCGCCCGCCCGTAGACGAGCGCGCGTGGTCACTGCTCCGGCTCACGGAGGCGGTAACCGACACCAGTTTCAGTAAGGATATATTGCGGCTGATCGGGCGTGGCCTCGATCTTCTGCCGCAACTGGCGGACATAGACCCGCAGATATTGGACATCGGTCGAGCCGCCCCACACATGCTTGAGGATGTGCTGGTGCGTGATGACCTTGCCCGCGTGCTGCACGAGAATGCGCAGGATTTCGTATTCCTTGGGTGAGAGCTTCACCTCCTTGTCTGCGACCTTGACGATCCGCTTCACCAGGTCGACCGAGAGATCGCCGACCTGGAATATCGGGCGTTCGCCCTGCTGCTGGAGCTTGTGCCTGAGCGCCACCCGAATGCGCGCCGCCAGCTCGCGCATCCCGAATGGTTTGGTGAGATAGTCATCGGCGCCCAGTTCCAGCGCCTTGACGATGCCCGTTTCATCGGTCCGGCTGGAGAGGATGACGATCGGCAGTTCGACAAGCTCGGCCCGCCACCTTTCAAGCAGCTCATGGCCGGAAATATCGGGCAGCCCGAGATCAAGCAGAATGAGATCGGGCTTCTCCTCTGTGAGCAGCGCGACGGCGTCCTCGCCGTTTGCAGCCTCGACCATGGCATAGCCCTCGGCTGTCAGGCCGACGCGCAGAAGTTTCCTGATCGGCGGCTCGTCATCGACGACGAGAATCTTGACTACGGACGTACTCATATCCTTCCTTCCAAAGTCGAGGGCTCCGGTCCGATCGGAAACCGCAGCGTGAAAATGGCGCCGGGTCTGTCGGCCCGGTTGGTCGCGAAAATCGTTCCGCCCATCGCCTCGACAAATCCCTTGCAGATGGAAAGTCCAAGCCCGGTTCCAGCCTGGACGTGGTCCTTCTTCCGGACGCGATAGAAACTGTCGAAAATCCTGGTGAGATCGTCGGGCGGAATGCCGGGCCCTTCATCGACGACCTGCAATGTGACGTGGCTCTCGTCGGCCCACGCCCGAAGCCCGATCCGCGACCCTGACGGTGCGTATTTGCGGGCATTGTCGAGCAGATTGAACAGCACTTGCTCGAACAAGACCGGATCGAGCCGGACCATCGGCAGATCGGGCGGCACGGCAAGGTCGACCCTATGGAGAGCCAAAATCTTCTCAGCTCGGCGGAGCGCGCTGCCGACGCTGTCGCCGATGAACAGTGGCGTCAGCGATACCGCCGCAGCGCCGGATTCCAGCCGGGTCATGTCGAGCAGGTTCGCGATGAACCGATTGAGCCTTTCGGCCTCTTCGACAATTGTCGTCAGCAACTCGACCCGACCGGAATCGGTCAGGGATGTCGAATAGTCTCTGAGCGTTCCCGCCGAACCGAGGATCGACGCCAAAGGCGTCTTGAGGTCATGCGATAGTGACGTCAAAAGCGCGGAGCGCAGCTTGTCCGCCTCGGCGGCCAGACGCGCATTGTCGACATCGGCGACCAGCTGGATGCGCTCGATCGCCAGAGCGGCCTGATCTGCCAGTGAGTCGAACAGCCGCTGTTCCACAGGCGTCAGAACCGGCCCTTGCTTGTCATTGTCCAGACCAATGACGCCGACCCGTGTCCTGCCGGTCTTCAGAGGGAGGTAAAGGCGCTTCGCTCCCGGCAGCGTGTCCGCCCCACGCCCTGCAGGCTTGTCATGCTCCCAGGCCCACTGGGCCGCCGCAATATCGGCATCGTCGAGCGTGTCATCGGGCGGGAAACCCGCCTGGACCGCGATGCGGCCGTTCTCCGGCAACAGAGCCACTACCCTGACCTGAAGCATGGAAGCGATCTGATAGACCGTGGCCCAGAGAACGTCGCCCAAGGTCCCGGCGCCGGCGAGCTTCTTGCTGAAGAGATAAAGGCCCTCGGTCGTTTTGGCCCGCTGGCGCGCCGTCACGGCTTGCCTTTGCACCCGGCCCGCCAGATTGCTGGCAACAACCGCAACGCCGAGAAAAAACGCGAAGGCCACGACGCTCTCGGGATCGCCGATATCCAGCGTGTAACGGGGCTCGAGGAAAAAGAAGTTGAAGACTAGCGCGCCCAACACGGAAGCGAACAGCGCCGGCCAAAGGCCGCCGCCCATCGCCGAGGCCAGCACGGCCATTAGAAAGACGAGGGCGATGTTGCGGACATCCAGAAAGCGCGACAGCGCCGTTCCGGTGCCCAACGCCATGGCAACGTAGAGCGAACTCCACAGATAGTGGCCGAAGTCGATTCGTCGTTTGGGCCGCGCGCTGACTGTCGCTGGAGATCGCGTTTCCTCGCCGTTGCCCGGCGAGATGACATGAACGCTCACATCCGTCTTGGCGCGGATCAGATCATGCGAAACGGAGCCCGCGAAAATCTCTCGCCACCTGGGCGAGGTCGGCATGCCGACGATGACGTGTGTGTAGTTGTTGGTGGATGCGTAGGTCAGAATTTCTTGCGCGACGTTCTCGCCGGGCAAGGTAACCGCTTCGGCTCCGAGCTGCTCAGCGAGACGCAAGGCGCTGGCAATCTTGTCCTTATCCTGCTCGGAGAGTCGGGCGTCCTTGCTCGTCTCGACGTGAACCGCGGCCCATGGCGCACGAAAGCGGTCCGCCTGACGCCGGCCATAGCGCACAAGCGCCATCGCTCCAGGGCGTTCGTTGATGCAAACCAGGACGCGTTCGCCGGCCGACCACGGCCCGGCGATCGCATGCGCCTGCATGTGCGTCACCAGTTGATCGTCAACGCGCTGCGCTGTCCGCCTAAGCGCAAGTTCGCGCAGCGCGGTCAGGTTGCTCGGCGAAAAGTAGTTCTGCGTCGCACGCTTCGCTGTTTTGGGCAGATAGACCTTGCCCTCGTTCAAGCGCTTGATCAGGTCGCCCGGCGTAATGTCGATGATTTCGATATCGTCGGCGCGGTCAATGATCGAATCCGGAACGGTCTCGCGCACCCGAATCCGTGTGATCTGCGCCACCACGTCGTTGAGGCTTTCGACGTGCTGGATGTTGAGGGTGCTGTAGACGTCTATGCCGTTCGCGAGCAGTTCCTCTACATCGAGATAGCGCTTCGGATGGCGACTGCCCGGCGCGTTGGTATGGGCGAGCTCGTCCACCAGGACCAGCGCCGGCGTGCGCGCCAGAATTGCGTCGATATCCATCTCATCGAGCACATGCCCTCGATACGGCACAGTGCGGCGCGGAACGATCTCGAACCCCTCGACCAGAGCCTCGGTCTCCGCCCGCCCGTGGGTCTCGACCACCCCGATGACAACATCGACGCCGTCTGCGCGCTGGGCCCGGCCCGACATGAGCATCTCGTACGTCTTGCCCACACCCGGCGCCGCCCCAAGAAAGATCTTGAGGTGGCCGCGCGTCTCCCGTTGCGCACTTTCCAGCAATGCATCGGGCGATGGACGGCTCTGCTCTCGTATTGGGTCGTCAGACACTTCATGACTCCGGATCAACGGTCAGGACGGCTATTATAGCCGTCCTGACAACTTCATTCAGCCTCTATTGGCGCTGTCGAGCGCCAGGTTCAGCTTGAGAACGTTGACCACGGGTTCTCCCAGGAAGCCGAGTATGCGCTGCTCGACGTGCTGATCGACCAGTACGCGCACCGTGGCCTCATCGATGCCGCGCGCTCTGGCGACACGGCCCACCTGGAAGTAGGCGGCCTCAGGCGTAATATGGGGATCGAGGCCGCTGCCAGAGGCCGTAACAAGGTTCATGGGGACCGCTGCGCCACCGTTCGCGGCCCGCTGAGCCTCAGTATCGGCTGCGACGCGATCACGAAGCGCCTGGCTGGTGGGGCCAAGATTGGATCCGCTGGACGCGCCGGCATCGTAGCCATCTGAACCGGCAGCCGAAGGACGCGGGTGGAAGTAGCGCTCGCCGGCAAAGTTCTGGCCGATGAGTTCGGAGCCTATGACCACGCCTTCACGTTCAATGAGGCTCCCATTGGCCTGTTGGGGAAAAATGGCCTGCGCGATACCGGTCACGCTAAGGGGGTATATGAGACCGGTTATGACGGTTAGTGCGACAATAAAGAAAATCGCGGGTCTGATTTGCTTGAGCATCGTTTCTGTCCTGAATGGTCCGCTGCTGATGGATATCGCTTCGCGGATTGTGTCTCTGGTGACCGCTTTCGACTAAACGAGGCCAGCGGCTGTGATGGCCATGTCGATGAGCTTGATACCGGCGAAGGGCACGAGAATGCCGCCCAGCCCGTAAATCAGGAGATTCCGGGACAGCAGCGAACCGGCTCCGATCGCACGATACTTCACGCCTTTCAGCGACAGCGGGATCAGCGCCACGATGATAAGGGCATTGAAGATGATCGCCGACAGGATAGCGCTCTGCGGTGAAGCAAGGCCCATGATGTTGAGCGCACCAAGCTGCGGATAGAACGCCAGGAACATCGCCGGGATGATTGCGAAATACTTCGCAATATCGTTGGCGATCGAGAACGTCGTCAGCGCGCCCCGTGTCATCAGCAATTGCTTGCCGATTTCCACGATTTCGATCAGCTTGGTCGGATCGCTGTCGAGATCCACCATATTGCCGGCCTCGCGGGCTGCGACCGTGCCGGTGTTCATGGCCACACCCACATCCGCCTGCGCAAGCGCCGGAGCGTCGTTGGTGCCGTCGCCGCACATGGCCACCAGCTTGCCTTTAGCCTGTTCCTCGCGGATCAGCGCCAGCTTGTTCTCCGGCGTCGCCTGCGCCAGGAAGTCATCGACGCCGGCCTCGGCGGCGATAGCAGCCGCGGTCATCGGATTGTCGCCGGTGATCATCACCGTGCGAATGCCCATGCGGCGCAGCTCGGCGAACCGCTCCTTGATGCCGCCCTTGACGATGTCCTTGAGATAGATGACGCCGAGGAGGCGGCCATCCTTCACCACGGCGAGCGGCGTGCCGCCTGCCTTGGCAATCTCGTCGGCGATAGCCTGGAGCTCACGGAGGCTTTCAGCGGATGCACGCGGGCTGCCGGTCGCGACCGTGGCGAGTTCCACATGCTTCAAGACCGCATCGACCGCGCCTTTACGGACGGACGAGCCCTCTAGGTCGACGCCGCTCATACGGGTCTGCGCCGTGAACGGGACGAATGTCGCGTTGAGGCTCGCCATGTCGCGTGCGCGGATGTCGTATTTTTCCTTGGCGAGCACGACGATCGAGCGGCCTTCAGGAGTCTCGTCGGCAAGCGAAGCAAGCTGCGCTGCATCGGCGAGTTCCTTTTCGGTGACGCCCCGGATCGGCCGGAACTCGCTCGCCTGACGGTTGCCGAGCGTGATCGTGCCGGTCTTGTCAAGCAGCAGCGTGTCGACGTCGCCGGCGGCTTCAACGGCACGGCCGGACATGGCCAGAACATTGAAGCGGACCAGCCGGTCCATACCGGCAATGCCGATGGCCGAGAGCAGTGCGCCAATGGTGGTCGGGATGAGCGTGACGAACAGGGCGACCAGAACGATGATGGGAACATACCCGCCCGCATAGGTCGCGAAGCTCGGGATGGTCACCACGGCCAGTACGAAGATCAACGTCATTCCCGCAAGCAGGATGTTGAGCGCGATCTCGTTCGGCGTTTTCTGGCGTTCGGCGCCTTCGACCAGAGCAATCATCTTATCGATGAAGGTCGAGCCGGCCGCAGCCGTGATCCGGACCTTGATCCAGTCGGAAAGGACCTGGGTGCCACCCGTGACGGCAGAGCGATCCCCGCCAGACTCGCGGATGACCGGAGCTGACTCGCCCGTAATCGCCGCTTCGTTCACCGAGGCCACACCCTCAATGACTTCGCCATCAGAGGGGATGATGTCGCCCGGTTCAACAAGAACGACGTCACCGACCTTCAGCGTGGCGCCCGGCACCATTTTGTAGTCGGAGCCGCCGTTCGAGAGCAGCTTAGCCTGGGTCTCCGTGCGGGTTCGCCGGAGCGATTCAGCCTGCGCCTTGCCGCGTCCTTCGGCCACGGCCTCTGCGAAATTGGCGAAGAGCACGGTGAACCAAAGCCACAGCACGATCTGCAGAGAGAAGCCGACGCTTTCGGCTCCTGTAGCAATGTCCTTGAGCAGAAGCACCGTCGTCAGGACCGACACGACGGCGACGACGAACATGACCGGGTTTTTAGCGAGGCTTTTCGGATTCAGTTTCCGAAACGCATCCCCTATGGCCGGAACGAGTATGCGAGCGTCCAGCATGCTCGCGGATTTGGACTGGTTCATAAGAAACTCCAGCGAGTTTGTTCTTGGGGGCCAACCACTCGGTCACGCCGCCGCGAGCAATTCAGTGATAAGTTTGGCGAGGAGCACCACGCCCCCCAAAGCCAGTGTCATGCCGAGAATTATCGTCGATGCCCTGGGCGGTCTGGCCGCCCCTCGCTCCTGAAGCCAGGAGCGAGGGTTCACGACAAATCGGATCGATCTCAGCCATTTGGCCGTCATCGCGGTTCTCAGAAAGTCTGGCCCGCCAACATGGCGAAGTGCTCGACGATCGGACCCAACGCCAAGGCAGGGAAGAACGTCAGGCCGCCGACGATCAGGATCACGCCCACCAGAAGACCGACAAACAGAGGCCCGGTCGTAGGCAGGGTGCCGCTGGACTCGGGAACCGTTTTCTTGGCGGCCAGGGAGCCAGCGATAGCCAGCGCCGGAATGATCACCATGAAGCGTCCCATCAACATCGCGAGGCCAATCGTGATGTTGTACCAGGGCGTATTGGCGGAAAGACCTGCAAACGCCGATCCATTGTTCGCCGTGCCGGATGTGTAGGCATAGAGAACTTCGGAGAATCCGTGTGGACCTGCGTTCGCCATCGAAGCCACGCCCGTGTCGAGCACTACGGCAATCGCGGTGAAGCCAAGTATCGAAAGAGGCAGGCACAAGACAGCGAGCATGGCCATCTTCACTTCCTTCGCCTCAATCTTCTTGCCGAGATACTCGGGTGTCCGCCCGACCATAAGCCCTGCAACGAAGATCGCGACGACGACGAACAGGATGATGCCGTAGAAGCCTGCGCCGACACCGCCAATGATGATTTCGCCGAGCATCATGTTGATGATCGGGATCATCCCGCCCAGCGGCATGAAGCTGTCGTGCATGGCTATGACGGCGCCGCACGACGCAGCGGTCGTAACGACTGCAAAGAGCGCCGACGTGACGATACCGAAACGGGTTTCCTTTCCTTCCATGTTGCCGCCCTCAAGGCCAAGCGAATGGAGAATCGGATTGCCCGCAGCCTCGGCCCAATAGGTGATTGCGACACCGGCGAGGAACAGGACGCCCATGGCGGTGAAGATAGCCCAGCCTTTTTTCTCGCTGCCGACCATGCGACCAAACACGTTGGTCAGAGCAGCGCCGATGGCGAAGATCGAGACCATGTGGATGAGGTTGGTGAAGGCATTCGGGTTTTCGAACGGGTGCGAAGCGTTGACGTTGAAGAAGCCGCCACCGTTGGTTCCCAGATGCTTGATCATCATCTGAGATGCGACCGGACCCTGAGCGATGGTTTGCTGCGCGCCTTCAACGGTTGTTGCGATGGTGTACGGGTTGAGGTTCTGCGGAACGCCCTGCCAGACCAGAACCAGGCTGCCGACGAAGCAGATGGGCAGCAGGACGTACAGCGTGATCCGGGTAAGATCGACCCAGAAATTGCCGACTGATTTGCCTGATGCCCGGGAAAACCCGCGTATCAATGCAACTGCAATCGCGATGCCCGTCGCTGCCGACAAGAAGTTCTGAACAGCAAGACCTGCCATCTGGCTGAAATAGCTCATGGTGGTCTCGCCGCCATAGCCCTGCCAGTTGGTATTGGTCATGAAGCTGACAGCGGTATTGAAGGCGCTGGTCGGCTCAATCGCTCCCAGTCCCTGAGGGTTGAACGGCAACCCTCCCTGGAGGCGTTGAACGAGATAGAGCATCACGAAGCCGGCGAGGTTGAAGAGCAGCATGGCCAGCGCATAGGTCGTCCAATGCTGCTCCTCTTTCTCATTCGTTCCAGCGACACGGTACAGTCCCCGTTCGAGCGGTCCAAAAATGACCGAAAGGAGTGTACGCTCGCCGTTTAAGACGCGGGTGAGATAGCCGCCGAGCGGCCTCACCAGCGCGATGATGATCCCGGCAAAGACCAGGATCTGTATCCATCCATTTATTGTCATCGGTGGTTTCTTTCCGAGCTACTATCTTGATCAGAACCGCTCGGGACGAGCGAGGGCATAGAGCAGATAGCCAGTCACAAAGACCGCGACGGCTGCTCCAAGGAAGTATTCCAAGATCATGATTGATTTCTCCCGGTCAGAGCTTTTCGCAAACTCTGATGTATCCAAACATCAGTGCGAAAAATCCAACACCTATTGCCAGCACAATAACGTCCATTGCCTTCGCCTCCGGCGCCGCAGTTGATACGAATGGCCAGCCAAGAGAGAAAAACCTGGCAAGCCACAGCTATAATTCTTCCAGCGCGCCCTTGCGTACGCACGGGTGCCGGAGGAGGAATTTGGCGGAAATATGGACGCGAACCGCATATAGGTTCGAGAGAGGAACGAGGCTCAAAAAATAGGAATCTAATAGTTATTTCGGCGGCACGCATAAAAATTCCATAGGAATTTCCGCTAACCGCCCATTAGCAAGCAAAAAGCCCGCCGACTCGGTAGAGGCGGCGGGCTTTGCTTATCTCAACTGGGAGAGTTACTTTCCCATCGCCATCGTCGCGATAAATTCAGCGAGTGTGAGGCGGGTCTGTCGGATCGATGGCAACCGGCTAGGCGGCGGCCCGGCGTCCAAACAGCGGGTCAAGGCTCAGGCGCTGGCTTTCGGCCATGCAGATCACAGCCCCCGGCGCGTTATTGGTTTCCTGACGGGCGAAGTGAATCGCCGCATCCTTGCTGACAAAGCAGCCGCCGACGAGGTTACGCTCATCGCGGACGGTCCAGCATCCTCGGTTGTCCTGGCCGACGAAAAAATGGTTCAGAGGTTGGGGAGGCTCTTTCGGCTGAACGGCACTTGCCATGATGGATGATCCTGATTGTTCGTTGAAGAGTGAGCTGTGGACGTCGTTGGCGCGCTAGCCAGCCAACGCGGTGACTGTGGCGACGGCCGCAATCACGAGGGCCATCACGACTCCGAGCCGCAGGAACATTCCAACGTCGGCCATCGGCTCATCCGAGCGCACGGCAACCTTGGCTTCGCCATCCGTCCGCCTAGGGTTGGCCTTGTTCTGTTGTTGCATCGTATAGAAATAGTAACCACGAGGGTACATCGCAGACATCCTTTCTCGATATCGGCAGGACCTTCTACTCGTCGAGTAAGATGATGCTTTTTGCCGATACGTTGAATTTAAGGATGTCGGGATTTGTTCTCCATTTCACGGACGGCCGGATTTCATAGTATTTTCATTGGAGAACACAGCAGCATCATGCTGTTCTTATAAGGACGACCCAATCAGGCCGAGAGGGGGACGAGAGACCTCTCGGCGACCAAAGACGTATCGATCTCCAGGGAGTCGATCTCCGCCACGGCAGCGCGTATTCTTGCAGCGGTGCCTTCAGTGACCTCGACCAGCGGAAGGCGGACGACGGGCGAGTATCCGCGCGCGCAATGCAACGCGAACTTGATCGGGCATGGATTGCTTTCAAGCTCCAACGCCTCGATCAGCGGGAAAAGATGAGCGTTGATGCGCCGAGCTTCCAGATAGGCGCTCTTTCGCACCGCGCTGATCATCGCCGCGGTCAGCATCGGAGCGACGTTCGACACGACCGAAATGGCGCCATCGCCGCCAGTCGTCATGAAAGCCAGCATCGATCGGTCATGTCCGGAAAGCTGGGTGAAACGATCGCCAAAGCGGAGGGCCATCGTGCTTACCCGCGTCGGATCTCCGCTTGCGTCCTTGATGCCGACAAGACCGGGCAGGTGCGCAAGGCGGTCAAGCGTTTCGATCCTGATATCGACGGCCGTCCGGGAAGGCACGTTATAGATGATGATCGGCAGCTCGGCAGCTTGCGCGACGCTCTCGAAATGCCGGAACAGGCCTTCCTGGCTCGGCCGACTATAGTAAGGCGTGACGACCAGAGCACCATCGGCGCCAAGCCGAGCCGCCTCGCGGGTTAGTTCGACGGTCCGCCGGGTGTCGTTTGTCCCCGAGCCGGCGATCACCGGCACACGACCATTGGAAACCTCGACGCACAACCTGATCACCGCCGCCCATTCCGGATGAGACAGGGTCGGCGCCTCGCCCGTGGTGCCGCAGGCGACCAGCCCCTGCACGCCCTGGTCGATCTGCCAGTTGGCAAGCTCCGCCAAGGCGTCGAAATCGATAGCCTCACCCCTAAACGGAGTGACAAGCGCGGTCATCAACCCGCCAAATAAAGGAGGGTCGCCACTGGGCTTCATGGTGCTTTTTCTCCATCTTTCGAAGCATCTTTTGGCCGTGCCCGGCGCCGACCGAGGGAGCCTAGCAACGCGATCATCAGGGCTGCCGCCAGATCGTCATGTCGGCCCACGCACCTGCGTAAATTGCCGCGATCGTTCCAGGCCATGCGACACCGCCACCGATCTCCCGAACGACCCATCGACCACGGGTGGCGTTTCGGCTGCAAATGCGCTCCCAGTTCGATCACCGCTTCAAGCAAGGCATTCGCTTCGAGCAGATCCCGGAGCCGGCGGTGCCGTCGAAACTGCGGCTGGTCTTCGCGCTCCTCGATAATCCTCACAGCCAGCCAGATGTGGTGCTCCTTGAGGACTCTGGCCATTTCCAACTGCGTCCTCAGGCCTGGCAACTCAGCCAGACGGCTTTCACCGATAGCGCGCCTTCGATCGTCGGGTTGGAGAGCGGGCGCAGCAGGGCGTGTCATGCCGCTCTCAGAAAAACTATGGCGACGACTTGCACAGCGGCACAGCTCGCCGCAAACATCAGGAGCAGGTATTCCGATCTACGGCGTCGCTCGCGTTTGCTGAACTTCGGTTTCGACCGCGGCAACCTGGGGCGAGCAGAACGGCCTGCAAATCTGCATTCAGCCGCCATTGCTGAGCACCAGATAGATGCTGGGGCCTGCAGCAGCAACAACAGCGCAACCGGCGATCACCACCAGAACGATGATCTCCACGCCGCAGCGGATGAGGTGTCGGGAGACTTGGCGCTTGCTTGGTACAGCCTGGCTCAATTTTCGCCCTCACTACCCAATCTGACGCGGCTCGCGCCGCCGACTGAGGTTCAGCATCTCCATGCAGAAGCGACCGTCTGACAGTTGAAGAAAGAGGCGGTAGCAGCCGTAGCTCTCGCCTATCAGCCGTGCCGCGACGACCGCATCATTGCGCGTCGGGTGGCACCACTCGGAGTCTTCACCTTCCAGATGCACAGTCCAGCGATCGTCGTAGTTCCGATAGACCCAGAGCACGGGCAGGACCGGATACAAAGTCGCTGCGGCTTGAGGCGCCTCCGATTTCGATATGATCTGTTCCAAACCCATGTTTCACCTAAGCTCGCAGAGCGTCTGCGGAGCCGGTGGCCCCGCATTTCCGCCCGCGCCCGTCCTAGAAAAGCACCCCAGCTTCAAACATCCCGCGAACCTGGTCGCGTTTGTCGAAGTTGGACCCAAAGCCGTAGCCTTCGGTGACCCGGTCAATGCGGGTGTATGAGAGCTCAGTGCGCGCGAAGAAAATCCCGCGCTGGTAGGTCGGCGTCACCGTCAGCGACCACGCCCTGCTTTTCGGCCCGTAGAGCAGATTGGTGGGGGCGCAGTCTGCGGCGACGCCGCAATCTCCTCCGCTTGAAGCGATGTACTCGGCGCGTCCAGCGATCGAGAAATTCTCATTGATGGCATATCGAGCCAGCAGCGCTCCGCCGAATGTTTCGGCCGAGCGATCAATCCCGATGTCCCTGTTCGAGCGGACCGTTGTGTATTGCAGATAGGGCTGGAGCGTCAGCGGGCCGTCGACATAGGTGTAGATCACATTGAAGATGCTGCTGTTGTTCTGCGCCAGAGGCGTCGCCGCGCCGGCCTTGCCGGACTCTGCAAAATTGCCTGCGGCGACAAGCGTGATCGTGCTCGACGGCGTCGCCGCATAAGACACCAGACCGGATACCCAGTTGTAATCCCCTGAGTAGAAACCATCATTGACCGACACCGAGGCGTTGACCGGTCCATTGCTATAGTTCACCTGAACACCGCGGCTGATCGCCGGCTCCTGGTTCCAGAGCAGGCCGCGCGCGATATTCATATTCTGGAAGGTGAAGGTCGATTCCGCGCCGATCAACGTCGGCAGCAAACCCGCCTGCACTGAGAAATTCGGCGACAGCTCGAGCTTGCCATAAGCAACCGGCACCGGCCCGTACAACTGATCGGTGACGTCGGTTGCGCGGGTGTAGGCCGAGCCCAAAGAAGGCAGCGAGTAGACACCGCCCTGGACGAAGAACGTCAAAGGCGCCCCGGTTGTCTGCACCTGAATCTGGGCATTGCCGATATCGACGAGGGGATCTGTCGTTCGGGGATCGACGCCGGGAATGCCGTTCGTCTGCGCATTGCCGATGCCTGTGATCTGGCCGGTGATATGAAGCCGGCCAAACACGCCCGCATCCATGCTCATCGGATCGGGGTTCGGGCGCAGAGGACCACCAAAGCTCGGCGCGCTCAGGGGTTCCGCCGCTGCCTGGCCAAGACCCATCATCGAACCGGCCATGATCGCGACCGCGCCGACCGCGCCCCGGCAAAGCGTCCGCCGACGCCCAGACCCCGGTCTTGTTGGACGACCGGCCTCGGCTGTGGCCGTTGCGGCGGGTGCGAGGGACGGTTTAAGCGGCTTCATACCTTCAGATCCTTCCGGTTTGGTGGGACCCTCAAGCTAAATAGAGCCGCATATTATTTCGACGGGAGCTCAGCCGCGCTGCGATAGTATTTTCATAAGAAAAAGCCCTGACAAAAATATACGTACTCATATAGCCGGATTTTTATTTGACTGAGCACGACTTTGCGCCCTCTCTCGTGCGGGAGTGTGCTTCTATGATTGACCAGAATCTCGATTACCTCGCTAACTTGCTTTGCCGAAACCGCCGGCAAGGACTGACCTCAGATATCCCGTTCGATCTGCTTCGAAGCGAGGATGACGCCTGGGCGGTGCAGTCAGCAGCAATCTCGGCCTTCGCCAATGACGCGGTGGGCTATGCCCTGATAGGCACTTGCCCCGCCATCCGCGGCACGCTTGGCCTTACCAGTCCCATCTACTGCCCGATCCCTGTGGGAACAGTTCTTCAGGACTCCGACGGGCCGTTCCGGCTTCCCCAAGGCTTCATCGGGGCACAATGCGAAATCGTCTTTACGATAGGAGGTCCCCTAGGGGCGGAGCAATGGCCCATCACTCGCGATCAATTTTGCAAGGCGATCCTGAGCTACCAACCGGCTATTGGTCTTGTTGGGCGACGTGGTCACCTGACTGGGCAACCACACCTGGCAGCCATCGCTGACTACGCGTTTCATGTTTCGACGATCGTCGACAAATATCATGAGCCAACAGCCCTGGAGGCCATGGATCAGATCGACATGCGAGCGTCGATCAACAACGAGCAGGTGTTTCAGTCGGCATCGGGAGAGGGGTTGGTTGACCCCATCAACTCTGCGCTCTGGCTCGTGAATGACCTGATCGCCAGAGGCAATTTTCTCAGCGCCGGCGATATCGTAGCGACCGGATCAATTATCCCGATGCTGCTACAAATCCTTCCTGGTCAGGAACTGAAGGTCGAGTTGTCAGGCGTTGGCGACGCAGCCGCACGCTTTCTTTGAACCAACAGATTTAGCCGATCAAACGGCCAACTGATGGCCACTGAAAATGTAGAGACCTAATGCCGTCGCTGCCAACCATAGTGCTTCATCCCAGTAGGTGAAGCTGGTCCTGCCGAACCGCTCGCCACGACGAATGGCATAAGCGATGGCCATTACGCCGTATATGCCGGTCCACAACGCAAATGTGGCAAGGAAGTTCTCGCTCTTCAGAATGTGGGCGATTGCCGCAGCGACGACCAGCTTGATGCCATAGCGTCCAATGTGCTCTCGCGACTGCTCGTCTAACCGCATAACACGCCTGGATCGTTCTTTAGATCAGGCCGAAGACGAGAGTCAGCCGGTAGCCAACATACCCGACGCCGATCGCCGTAATTGCAAGGACAAGCAACAAGCCAAGCCCACCCCCACCTGGCTCGTTCTGAGGGCGCGGCGCCTCGTTCTGATTCTTCCTGCCCCGATCATTCCCAGCCATTTCCGATGAGCGCTCCCTCGGCGCTCCAATGCGCAGCCACTTCTAGAATGCCGCCGCATAGGAATTCGAGAGGGACGGTCGGCAAGCTGCATAAGCAGATTCTATTTCGGAGCTTGAGGTGCGTTGCTAGAGGAACTGCATCACAGGCTCAGAATCGAAAACCTTACTCCCCCCGTTCAACTTCAATCTTAGGAACAGCGGCTGAAGTGTTCATGGTTCTGGTATGAAATGGCGCGCCCGACACGATTCGAACGTGTGGCCTCCACCTTCGGAGGGATGTAGTCAGCGACATAGGTTATCACAGTCGTGCTATCCTGTGTAAGGCACTGAAATTAAGCCGCGAATCCCACGGGGGAGACCAGACTAGCGAGTTGCTCTTCGGCGTTCCTTGTTCCGGCGCTTCCTTGGCGCGTTCGCAAAGGAAAAGCCGGTCACAACACACATGCCAAAGCTTACAAAACGCACCGCGGAATCCGCCAAAGCGCGGGAGAAGGACTACTTCATCTGGGACAACGAACTGCCTGGCCTGGGTCTCAGGAGGCCGTGTTCGCCTTGAAGGGTGGAACGGCAATCAATCTCTTCGTCCGAGACATGCCACGCTTGTCAGTCGACATCGACCTGACCTACCTGCCAATTGAACCGCGCGATATCTCGTTAAAGGGCATCAACGATGCAATGTTGAAGATCGGTGACTCGGTCACCAAAGGTCTTAAAGGTGCGCGCGTCACGCCTCGCATTCTGCGACCGGAGAACATCGCTTCCAAGCTAGACATTGAGTTCGACGGCGCGCGCATAAAGATCGAGGTGACGCCGGTCTCGCGAGGCTGCGTGTTCGATCCTTCGATGATGAGCGTATCGGAAATGGTCGAAAAAGATTTCGGCTACGCGGATACGCAGGTGGTGTCATTCCCCGATCTCTATGCCGGGAAGATCGTCGCCGCACTCGATCGCCAGCACCCGCGTGACCTGTTTGACGTACGCGCCCTCCTCGCAACGGAGGGCTTGAGTGACGATCTTCGCGTCGCGTTCGTCGCCTACATGCTCAGTCACAACCGGCCGATGTCAGAAGTGCTTGCTCCCACGCGCAGGGATATCGCCCTCGAGTTCGAGCGCGGCTTTGTCGGGATGACGGCAGAGCTCGTACTTCTGGATGATCTTCTCGAAGCCCGCGAAGCGATCATCGCTGACGCAGTCGGCAACATGCCTGACGCGCACCGACACTTCCTCGTTGCTTTCAAACGAGGTGAGCCGGATTGGGACCTACTCGGCCTGCCGCATGTAGCTGATTTGCCCGCGGTAAAGTGGCGTCAGCAGAACTACGACAAGCTTAGCTCAGACGTCCGCGCGCGCGAGGTGGCAAAACTCGAACGCGTGCTTCTTGGACGCGTAGAACAATGAATCGAGCCCGCCATAGGGAATGGTCCACGCAGGACGGATCTTGGCCAAACGAACGCAATCTAGCGACATGAAGCCGTCGTGAATGCGGGTGGCTAGGGCACCGAACCCGCCAGCTGACCGTGCTCAATTCGTATGTACTCGCGATGTCGAGCCAGCCGACGACGATGGCCATCTGTTAATGGAATGGGGGCATGCCACCGCAGTTCGGCACGCGCTTGCTCGCTGAGGCTGGATGAGAACTCGGGTCTACCGTGGTCGTCAAAGGTGACGAGCGCGCGGTCGAAAGCGGCATCCCACAGCGCCGACAGCAGTAGGCCATTGTGCACGTCAAGCCGCTCAGCATCGTCGGCACACCCGGCCCATGGAATGATATGCGAGGCGCGCAGCAGGGCCGGATCGGCGATCCCAGTCAGGGGACAGCACCCCTGCCAATAATCCATCAAACGGCTGCGGAAGACATCCTGTCCGATCCTCTGCACGATCAGCCGTTCAGCCTCCGTCTTGCGTGGTAAACCTGCGATTCGCTGCTCAAACTCCCGCAAAGGGGCGTTGGGCAAGCTTGCGCCCAGCTCGTAGGCCCGACGCAAGCTCGCATAGAGCGCGCCCAGGGTGTCGAAGGCGAACCGGGCGCAACCGGGTCCAGAAACGGCGGCTTTGGGAAGGCCTAATTCTTCGACGACGCCTGGATGGTCGAGTGCAAGAAACCATGGACCCTGTGGTCCGCCCGCGGCGAGACGAATCGTGCCGTGCGCGGTGGTCGAGCCGAAACCCGCCCAACCCGCATCTTCCCCCAAGATGCGGCGAAAGCCGTTCTGCGACGCGGCCTTCTGGCATTCCTCGCGGACGACAAAGGATTGTGGCGCTTCGAGCACTGTCCATTTCTCCCTACAGATCGCGTGCCAGCAATCGCTCTGAGCCGGGTGCCCCCTTCAGGGTCAGTCTCAGCCAGGGATCGCGACGGAGATCGTCAGGGGGGCGGGTAGTCGTCGTCACGATGTACTGAAAGGTCGTGGTTTCCGTCAGCTCTTCAAGCTCGCGCATCAGGCGGAACAGCTCATCGTAGATGGAAAGGCCGAGATCGGCCTCGCGGGGACTGTCGTGAACAAGAAATGCGGGAACGCGGGTCGCACCCTCAATACTTAGGCAAAGGCAAGCAAGGTCGAACGCCAGAACCTTTAGGGACTCGATGGCGGCCGTGCGGCGATCTCCATCAACGTCGACGGTTAATTGCAGCCTATCCCCGCTCAGCGTCACCGCCCCCTTCGCATTCTCGTTAACCAGGCGACGAATGATGGCCGAGAATTTCTCCGTTATCCTGCCGAACGTCAGACCTTGCTTGTCGCGGAAAGCCGCGAGCCTTTCCCGTTCCTTGGTCAGCTTATCTTCGAAGCCGCGCAGCCGCTTTTGCGCCTCATCTCGCTCGGTCGACAGCTCGGCAAAGCGCCCGACTCCTTCCTTGAGTCGTGTCGCCGCCTGCCAGGCAGACGCGCGCGCATCGCGGACGCTTTCGATGGCCTGAACCCGCCTTTCCGCCTGATCGACCTGTTGGCGCCCGAGAGCACCGGCGGGCTGAAGTTCTTTCAGTCGAGCTTCGAGGCCGTCGATCTTTTGCTTCTGTTCACCGATTTCCTGACGTTTGGTGGCCAGCCGGGCTCGGCATTCCGTCTCGTCGTGCAGCTTGTGGGATAGACCGCATTTTTCGGCCAATGCCTTTTCGATCGGCACCTCGCAAATTGGGCAAACCTGACTTGCCGCATTCTCCGCGGCGAATGACAGGCTTGGTATTTCGCTGGAGAGCAACCTGAGGACTTCTTTTTCGGCTGGCACCTGTCCCTCCAACCGGATGCGCTCTTCATCGGTGCGCCTCAGTTGCTCTCGAGCGTCCTGCGATGCCTTCCTAGCTTGGCCCAATTCAGCCAAGTCGCCGGTCGGGAGCTGGACCGCAGCGGCGAGCTGCTCGTCGGCGGCCTTCCGAAACACTTCCAAGAGCAAGGGCATTTCCGGCAAGGTTTGCTCGGCAAGGCCGAGTTGATCGATCAATCGCGCGTGGCGTCGGCCGCGATCCCAATCGAGGTAGGATATTTCTCGCTCAACATTCGCGACATCTGTTCGCAGCGCTTCCTCGGTGCGTCGAGCCTGCTGCTCCTCTTCGGTGATTGCCGTGAGGAACGCCCGAAGCGCCTCGCGCCGAGGCCCAATTTCACGCCCGCTTGCCGGTAGCGGCGCATCGGACCCGGATGCTGGGGAGCGCCAATCGAGAACGTCGTCGAAGCGGCACTCCTGATCGCGTGTGAGCCATGCGAGCGCTACCGGCCACGCCTTTTGGCTAGGCTGAAGGCGGGCCAGATCCGCGACACCTGGCGTCACAATGCTCTGTTCAATGGCCTCGATCAGCGGGTCGATGCTGGTCGTCGCGCCATCGCCGCCGGCGATCTCGTCGAGGTTGCCGTTGGCGATGGCGACATGCCGGCGCCGGATGCCCAATGGCCGCACAACGGTCCAGCATACGCCATCGAGCATCACCTCCGCGCCGACGATTCCATTCGGAAAGGCGACCGCAATCCGTTCCCGCTGCGTTTCATCGGCGAAGCGCTGCTCGCCGAGACAGTAGCGCAGCAGACGGCAGAACAGGGTCTTGCCGCTACCGTGACCAATGGCGCGAACACCGCCACCGCTATCGTCGTCGAAACCGTCCGGCGACCAGATGATGTTCAGTCCCGGTCGAAGCGCGATGTCGCGGATTTTCTGGCCGCCGGGCGCTTCCCAGATCGCCAGGCGCCGCACCCAGAGGCGCGGCTCTTTCAGGCCTGCCGGAACGGTCAGGTTGAGTTTTGGGGAATCGAACATCTCATGCTGCTGCGGCATGCGTGATCCAGTCCCGAACCTCGTCCGGCATGGCGGTGACGGTCGTATTCAGGTCGAGCGCAGCCAGTGCTTCCAGCACAAATCCCGCTCGTCCATCAGGCCAGCCAGTAGTGTCGAACGCATCGAGGCCAGGCCCCGGCGCCCACGTCCCCGCCGACAGATTTTCGATCAGACGGCCATTGCCACGATGGTTGGAAACGGCCGTGCCCCAGCCCTGATTGGTGCGGGCCGCGAAGCCAATGACATTGCCAGTGCGCAGTTCAGCCTCCTGTTGGACTAACCGCCGCCACTCCCGCGCTTGTGGTTCCTGGAGCAGTGCGGTCAGAAGGTGAGGCTCCAGCATCATCGCGGCGGCTAGGCGGACGGTCCGGCTCGGCATCGGCCTGTCGATCGCCTTAAGGATCGCGGTCAGGGCGGCCCCGGCATCGTTCGGTTGCTGCGCTGCGCGCGCCCAGGCTGCATCGGCCAAAATGGCGAGCGTGGGCTTTGCAACGACGAGCGTTGTAGCCGCGACCTGGCCCGCCCCAAGTCCGACAGCGACGAATGTCCCGTCCGCCTCCATCCGGTCCCAGGCCTCGAGCACAAGGCGACGGGTACGGTATTCGCCAAACTGGCGGATTTCCTTTTCCTTCAGCACGCGGAATGTTTCGGACGGATAGTCCGGTCCTTTCACGTCGGCTGGATCCAAGATGTAGCGGAGCGCGTCGCGCCTGAGTTCGTAAGCATGGGCGTAGAAAGCATCAAGTTCAGCACGTAAACGTGCTCGGCGCTCCTCATTCCATTCAAACGGCGGGCCGTCGTGACCTAGATCGCGTGCGAAAGGAGCCATAGCATGGCTAGTGTATATGAGCTCAAGCACTCGAGGGACGATGAAGGCAAATTCCCCAGCGCCGTAAAATGATGGCGGTAAAACTGGAAGCTGCTCCATCAAGAAATAATTCAGGTGCGTGCCGCCAACTTTCTGCCTGGACGCATAGTCGAACGGCAGCGACGAGAGATTTGCGATCAGAACAGCATAATCTCTTGGTTGGTGCTGCTTGTTCAGAATTATTAAAGGGAGGTTGTTCCCGACTGCGCACACGGGAAAAGCCGTGGCAATTGCGGTTCTTTCGTTTGTAGCGTTTGTTGTATCACGCCAGCCGAATAGCCATTCGGCCGTCCATTGTCGATCGGCAAGCCACTTATGGATATGACTGCTTTCAACCCACCAGCGCGGCTGCGCGCAATAATCTGGAGATATGTGATCAGCTTCCGAGACGTCTGAGAACGTCTCGCTTTGCGCATTGTACGAAGCCCAACGATGATCGTAGTGGTGGATCATCTTTGGTTCGTACAAAGGAAGGAAATCAGGGCCGTCCTTTGTGACCCACATGTTGCCTTGAAGCTTTGCCTCTAACCCAGCAAAATCCTCTTGGGTCTTAAACAAGTGACTGTCGTCAGTAAGATTTAGAATGCGAATTAGCTCAACGCGCCATCCGCTCTTATCGGCAGAGCTCTTGTCTATGAACGATCCGGAGCGGGTATAGATAGATTTTGTTAACTCGGCATCCGCGTTCGATCTAAATACGGGACAGGTCTTGGTGTTGGGGTTGAGGAGGTCAATGTCTGCCGATGAGAGCTTAAAGCGGCGCCGTGGATCGGCGATATGACCTGTGTTCGTTGCAAAGAATACGAAATCCGCTTGAGGAACATTCCTTCCCACCGTGAGAATTGCGAACTTCATTCGACTATCAATTGGGAACAGTTTCTCCCTGTTTTCAAAATCATATAGGCAGACAAGTAAGTTGTTTGAAACAAGGTGCTCGAAAAAGTGCTTGTTGCCTTCGTCGGTTGCAATGCCGCTTTGAACAATTACACCAGAACGACCGGAAGCGTTGCCAATTTTTAGAGCTAGCTCTGCAAACAACGCATACAAATTGAGCTTGCCAAAGGCAGTGAGCGCAAAACGCCCTGATGACTTCACAAACTCCTTTGTTCCTTCGACATTCCTAACTATTGACCTGTAGCTATCCCACAAATTTTTGTTGGTATTTTCCAGCTGAGCGATAGCGTTTTTTCGCTTAGCTCCCGCGAGATTGGCGATATGAGGCGCAAGGTTTGAGAAGAACTCTTCATCACTGAACTGAATAACCTCCCAAGGCGGGTTTCCGATTACTACATCGAAGCCGCCGCCTTGCATCACATCGGGAAACTCCAACGGCCAGTGAAAGGCACCCGTGGCCCGTGCCGCGCCGCGTGCCGCATCGAGCATCGAGGTGCTGGGGCGTACGCCGCGCAGCCATTCAAAGATGGTGCCACTGGTGGGCACTGTCTCGGCCCCGCGTCGAGGCAGGCCGTCCTGTCCCGCAGATGTCCCTTTTGGCTTGGGTAGCAGAAACGCCGAGACGTAGAGGTCGCATGCTGTCTCCAATTGCCAAGCGGATGCACCTTCTACAGTGAGTATTCTTAGACGTTCCGCCTTGGCCTCAATTTGCTCCACTGTATTTTCGGGCATCGCCCGGAGTGCCTCAAAGTCACGCAACAGGTCGCGTGCCTGGCTGAATCCGAAACCTTGCGCGATCCGCTCTTTCTCGTCTCGCTCTCGCCGATTCTTCTGAGCGTAGTGCCGCGCCACCGCCTTCTCGTCGCCCGTTAGCGGTTTGTAGGCGGCGTCGGGAACTCCCTCTTCCAGCATCTTCAAATTGAACACACCCAGGAGCGAGTCGCCGCATCGGATCTGTGCATCGAAGAAGCCGAGCGGAAACCCAGGGTCCACCGTCTCGATCCAGAGAGCAACCTTGGTCAGCTCAACCGCCATCGGGTTGCGATCTACCCCATAGATGCAGCAGCGGGCAGCGTCGCGTAGCGCGCGCCGGAAGTCGGCCAGCGAGGGTGTGCCTTCGGCGCGAATGCGGGCAAGGCGTGTGGCAATGCGGCGGGCAGCTGCCAGAAGGAAATGGCCCGATCCGCAAGCCGGATCGATGACGCTGAGCTTCAGCAAGGCCTGAGCCGGATCGGCGGCCTTCGCCTCCGCCTTGTCGAGAACCGGGTCGAGCGCGGTATCGAGGAGCGCCTGCACGAGGCTGTCCGGCGTGTAGTAGGAGCCAGTGATCTTGCGCTGGTTGCCCTTTTGCTCTGCAGCCTCCGAGGCGAAGACGAGCGTTCTGCCGTCGTCACCAAGCTGTGGTTGGAGTTCGAGCAGGGATTCGTAAACAGAACCTAGCTCTTCCGTCTCCATCGCTCGCCAGTTCACCGGCACGATGCCAGTTCTGTCAGAGAGCCATGATAGGCGGAACAGCGCCTCCATGAAGGCGTGGTTGCGCAGCTGAGCAGTTTCGAGATGCGGGAGCTTGTCGGCGCTGAAAAGGCCGCCGAGCGCCGGCAGCCCAAGCGCCGCCTGCCCATGAGCAAGGGCGCGGAAGACGACCTTGATACCCTCGTAGCGGTCTTGGTGCTTGTCCCATGACGCGGCGCGCGCCGCCTGCGCCCGAAGCGCGGCAAGACTATAGCCTTCCGCATAAAGCCTTCGAGCGTCCGGCTTTGCAGTCTCAGGATGAAGCAGGTTTCGGTCTTCGGCTACCATTAGGAAGATGAGACGGTAGATGAGACGCAGAAGCTCGTTGAACCACTCGGTGAGATTGACCTCGCCGGATTTCAGGCGCGCGGCGAGGTCAGGATTTGCTTCGAGGAAACCTGAGCCCAGCACCTTCAGCGCGGTTTCGACCTGAGCTGCCAGTCGGTTGCGTGCAGCCTCACCTTCGCGTGAACCGGCCTCGCGCCAGCGTTCGAGCGCGCAATCCGTCACGGGCGTGCCGGCGGCCCCGAACCGGGTCCGATGAATCAGCGACCAGAGGACGGCGAAGGAGGCCGCATCGTCGTTGGTGAAGATGGCTGCTAGGTCGGCTTCGATATAGGCCGGCCGAGTCAGCGAGGCGTTATCGCGCAGAAGGCGGATCACGACCCCGTTCGTAGCCAGGCCCCAAAGCGCGTTATCGTTGTCGTTGAGATAGTCCTGAAGCGCGAAAGCCGGAGACCGCGAACGGTCTATCGAGAGCGTTGGACTGCGCCGATCAAGCCTTTCCTCGGAGGGCGGCACGACGACGATAGGGACACGGCCCCCGGCAAGAAAAGAGATCGCGCCGTCGGTCGGAGCGAGATCGTCGAACCCGAAGGTTTCGGCCAGGAAGGCTCTCACAAAGCGCCGCGCGGCGTCGACTGAGGGGTTCTGAACTTTCGCGAAGGCGTCGAAATGGGACTGACCGACACGGAAGGCCGTCGAGATCTCCTCGCGGATCGTCAGCCCCTTGCGGATCCGGTAGTCCTCCTCGGTCTGTTCGGGGGCTTGCCGACGGTCGATGCTGGCGACCATCGCCGGAGCGATGAGATTGCCCTCCAAGGTCAGCGATGGCCAGGCCGACATGTCGGTGACGGGTTTGCGCGCCATGGCTCAGGCCTCTCCCGGCATCAGCACGAACAGGCCGATCGCGTCCGGCGGCAGCACGGCCTCCACCGTGACGCGTGAGGCCGAGCCCGACGCTATCCGGAGGCGGGCATGGTCTTGCATGAGTTCATGCGCGCGCGATCGAACGAAGTCGGCGATCGGCCCATCGAGCAGGCTCGGCAACTCCTCCTGCGCCTTCGTGATGAACCTGTCGCGCGCGACAGGCGCCAGGTCGGACGTGGCCGGTATATTGAGCCATTCGCGGGCGTTCTCGCCGACCGCCACGACGCGGTCGCCCTGAAGCGCTACGAGCGCCGCTTCTTCCGCCAACAGCAGCCGTTCTTTGCGGGCATGAATGGTCAGCTTGAAACGGAGGCGCAGGAGCGCCACTCGGGTGACTTGCTGGACAGCATTTGTGGGCCAAGAGCCGACGCGACCGATGCCCAAACCCGACAAGGACTCAGGATCGAGGGACGCCTCGGCCAAGGCTTCGGCAAGTGTCGCCGTCAGAGGGTGCGTTCGGGTGAGCAGCGCCGTGCCTGACGGTGCGGGTTCCGTCGTCGCCAAGCGCACCGATCCTTTCAGATCGCGCTCAGCCAAACGCTGGCGCAGCCCGGCCTCCAGGGCGTCGACATGCGCCAGAAGCACGGCCTTTCTGGGCTCTAGGGGTATGCCGAAGCGCGCCATCGCCCGTTCGACGAAGAGGCGTGCATCTGCGGGGGAGCCTAGCAGCGCGCGGACCTTTTCCCATTCCGGCGCGACTTCTTGGGGCTTCATCGCGTTCTGGGCGAAACGCGCCCGGGATCGTTTCTCGTTTTCCGCGGCATCGCGCCACCGCGCTTCCATGACCTTGGCCCCGTCATCAAGGCGGAGGTCGAGCGTGAGCTGACGGGAAACGCCACGGCGCAACATCATCGAGGCCATCAGCGCGTCAGTAACCGGTCCCCGGTCCTCGGGGAGCGGGACGGTCACACCCGTCGCCTCGCGGATTTCCTCTGCCTTGCGCAAGATGACCTCGAGCACCGCGCCATCGATGGCGCTGTCCGGCGAGAACATCATGATCGAGCGGACAAGCTCGGCCGGCTGGCCGAAGCGATCGACCCGTCCTTCGCGTTGCTGGTGCCGGGTCGGATTCCACGACAGGTCGTAATGGACGACCGTATCGAAGAGCTGCTGCAGATTGATGCCTTCTGAAAGGCAGTCGGTCGCGACCAGAATGCGCTGGATCGGTTTCTCATCTTCCGCGGTCGCCATATCCGCAACCCGATCGCGGCGTTCGTCCGGCGTGAGAACGCCCGTCACAGCTTCGATGGTCAGTTTCGGAAAGGCCTTGCGCAAGCCATCACGTACATGTTCCGCCGTCGCCAGATAACGGCAGAAGACGACGGGATTGGCGTCCTTTTTGATGAGGGGCGTCAGCGCCTCGACCAGCGCCGCCAGCTTCGGATCGGGCTTGGCGACCAATTCCTCGGCGCGTGTCACCAAACCGAGCAGGTCCGGATCGACATCAAAGGCCGTGCCCGGTTCAAGATCGACCGCGTCCTCGTCATCCCCGTCATCATCATAAACCTGGGGTTCGAGGCGATCGCTCTCACTCGACATGCGATTTCGCAGCGCACTCAATGCCGCGGCCGGCGACGAGCCGACGCAACGCATCAGGGCCAGGGTGCCCCAAAAGGCGAGACGTCGCTCCCGCTGCCCCGAGCCTGCCCGGGACACGATGCCGACGCAGTAGTCGATTACAGCTTCCTGAAATTCGCGATGGGCTTCAGACAGCGGATAGGGGACTTCCTTCGTCTCATGCTTCGGGAAGGCGCGATCTTCGTCCCAATCTCCCGAGATGAGATCGATCCTGCGGCGCTGTACGAAATGCCGGGCCAGACGCTCGCGGTACCGAGCATCATCAAAATCCATGGACGCAAAAGACGGGTCGACGACAGACAGGAGGCGCGCGAAGGCCTCCTGATCGCCGGAATGCGGAGTCGCGGTCAGAAGGATCATCCGCCGGTCGCTGTTCCCAGCCAGTCCGGATAGAAGCTCGAAGCGCTGCTGCCGCCCCTGGTGCGTACCGACACAGGCATGTGCTTCATCAACGATGATGAAATCCGGACAGGCGCGTGCGAAACCATCGCGCCGCCGCTCAGCTTTGATGTAGTCGAGGCTGACGACCGTGAATGGGTATGCGTCGAACAGAGTCTGCGCGAGTGGCAGACCACGCTCCAATCGGCTCGCGGTGCCCGACGTGACCGGAACCGCGTCGATCCCGAAGCGCGCCTTCAACTCTCCGACCCATTGCTCCACCAGATGCGGCGGGCAGAGCACAGAGAACGCGTCTACTTCACCACGGTCCATCAGCTCGCGCAGGATGAGCCCTGCTTCGATCGTCTTGCCGATGCCTACATCGTCTGCGATGAGCAGGCGGGGCACCGGCATGCGAAGCGCCATGAGCAAAGGCACGAGCTGATAAGTGCGCGGCTCGAAAGCAAGCTGGGCGGCGGACCGGAATGGACCCGCACCGCGGCGCAGCGTCAGGCGCATCGCATCCGCAAGCAGCGCCGCCTTTGCCTGGACTGTCGGCACGGCGTCGACTGGCAGATCGAAACGGGCGGGCTGCACCGGCAGGATCTCGAGCCCTGGATCGAGGATCACCGTGTCGTTCTCGCTGCCGGAGAGAGGACGAAGTGCCAAAATGCCATCCTGCGGGGCTGGCAGGGCGACCCACTCGCGCCCGCGGGCGCGGACCAGATCTCCGGGGGCAAAGTTGACCGTCATCGGGACGTTCCCCCGAACATCGAGGCCATCTCATTCGGCACACCCCCCGAGGGCGTTTCCGGCAGCTCGAAAACAGTCCAACCTTTGGCCTCGGCTTCCTCGCGCGCCGCGTCGCCTATCGGGGAGATGCTGGCGGCCACGAAGTGACTGCGCCAGGCGAGGCTCATCTGCTGGCCGGAAAAGCGGACGGGGGCCCCATCGGGACGTGGAATCCCCGCATCCTTGAAGGCGCTCTCCCATCCTCCAGCCTCGGCGGACCCGCCGGGCGCTGAAGCAAGCACCACCTGTCCGCGCGCCAGATCGATCAGCAACTGCTTCGCTTCTTCCCGCGTCCGGTCGATCAGCTCGTGATCGGGCTGATTGAAGTAGGATAGTAGGCAGCGATAGCATCCGCGAACGCAGGCCTCGCCTTCGCGGCTGACGAGCAGATTCGCATCACCTCTAGCGATCGCGTTATCGACTTGGTCGAAGTGCATCAGAGCCAGCGCCTCGCGCGCGATCTTACCGATCGCCCGCGGATCCTCGATCAAGCGGTTCAGCACGCCGGCGCCGCCTTCGGTCGCCTCATAAGCCAGTATGGCGCGGCGATTATCGCGTGCTGGCAGCGGCTCGCCGAGAATTTCACCCTCTTCCAGCTGGAAGACTACCTCGATGCCCCTCATGAGGGCGTGCTGAACCGTCGCGATCGTCTCCGGCGCATAGGCTTCAGGCTCGCTGAAACGGAGAAGCAGCGCGTTCTTGTGGTCGCGGACAATCGGGACGATCCGAACCGGTCTCACCACGTCGGGCGGCAAATCGACATCGGGATCTTCATCGTCCGACTTGGCCCAATAGCCACTACGCGGATCGATGTGGAAGCCGAAAACGGTCTGATTTGCTCGCCGCTTCAGGCCTTTGTTGATGCGGCTGATCTCGGCGCTGTTGGCATATTGCAGATTGAAAAGTGAGGTGTCGTCGCAACGAAAGTCGGCTTCCGTTATCTGTGCGCGGCCATCCCGCCTCGGCCAGGAGAATACGGTCTGAATGTCGAAGCCTTGCCGGACGCGTTCTTCGTCATTGGCCGTGATCCGCTCCGCCGGCGCGGCCTCAACGTTGTCGATTCGGAGTGTCCGCTGGACCGGGACTTCGCCTGCCATCGGGCTGGTGCAGGCATGGCAGCGCTCAACCTCGCTGTCATGACAGGCGCCGCAGTTCGAGCAGATGTAGATGTCCCTAGTAGCGAGTTCCGACCCGTCTCCGGTCCGAACCTCTGGTGGCAGCTTCGCCTTCATCACCCGGTAGGCGCGGCCTTCATGGTAGATCAGGCTGCGCGGTCCGAACTCCGAAATGGCCAAGAAGCGGGCGCGCTGGAGGAATGAGCCGGATTTTCCTTCGCCAGGTATGAAGGCGTAGAGCGGCAGCCGCGGGAAATTGTAGCCGGGGAGGAATCCTTCCGTTGCAAGATAGCGGTAGGAATAGAAATCCGAGCCGTTCGAGGCCTTTCCCTGTTCGAGAATGGTGATCTGGTCGCTCGCCTGCATCTGCGCAGCCTTGATCCGGCGACGGTCCGCACCTGATAGACCCGCGATCTCCGAACGGGCATTGGCCTCCATCAGCTGCGTACGGGCTGAGTTGTAGAGCTCTCGCCAGCGATCGAACGACCGATGGAATTCAAGAGGCGCGCGTTGAGCCACCTGAGTAACGAACTCATCCGGACCGGTCATCCAGACCGGGTTCCGGTCTTCCACGGAAGCGAGGATTTGATCGAGAATGCGCTTCATCGGGCCATGCGCCGCGATCGCGAGTTCTGGCCGGTCGATGACGTCGTGGATTTCCGGCTTCAACGGATAGCCCGGCTGCGTTAGGTCGAGAATATCCGGGATATCGGGGGACAAAGCGAGCTTCGTTTCCGCGAGCCACACAGCATGCAGATGCGAGCGGACGAGTTCTTCATTGGTGATGTCGAGCGCTGGCGGTCGGACAACACCAGCCACCATCTCGTTGCGCCGTTCGAAGAAATACTGGTCGTGCGGCGATTGCGCCGCGCAGTAGGTCACGATGACGGCTGCCTGTCCGGAGCGGCCAGCACGACCAGCGCGCTGGGCATAGTTCGCCGGAGTTGGCGGCACGTTTCGCAGATAGACAGCATTGAGCGCCGAGATGTCGACGCCGAGCTCCATGGTTGGCGAACAGAACAGGGCAGGCAGGAACTGCTCGGATTCTCCGACCGCCTTCAGATCGGAGATATTGGTAGCGAGGTTCTCTCGATCTTCTTTCTCGAAGCGAAAACGCCATTCGCGCCACTCGCGCTGTTTCTGGGACACTTGGGCCGTATGCTCGCGGCCCTCGAGCCCCCAGAAGCTGCTTTTCCCGGCCTTCAGATCGGCCGCGATCTCGTTATAAAGGTCGTGAAAGTAGCGGTTGCCCAGAGCCGTGCCGGCCCGGACGGCTTTGCCAGGCACGATACGAACGGCTGACGGGGACAAGCGCCACCCCTGCAGGTCTGCCTCTATGTCGATGCGCGACACCAATCCCTCGCGGGCGAGGAGCTCCATAAGGCCCGTCATGACCGCCAGATAGTCCGCCTTGCCCAGTTTGGTCCCGATGACGCTCGTGCGGTTGACAAGGCGCGCGATACGCGAATTGTGCCCCGCCCGAACGATTGTCTGTTCTTCGCGCAGTCCCACTCGGTCCTTGCCGGGCGCCTGCAGAAATAGCGTGGTGCGGCTTCTGGGAGTTTCCTTTGCGTCAATCGCCCAAGGGGTGCGCAGAAGATTTCGAGATTTCTGCGCGACGGTGTCGAGGACGGTCAGATCGAGCGCTTCCGTGCCAACGGCCAGACCGTCCAGCATGGCGCCGAGGAGCTTCTTGAACATGTCCATCCGCTGGGGCACGTCGAGTGCTCCCAACTCTGGCAGGACGGCTGTCAGGCGCTCCGTGTCTTCGGCGATGGCATCAAGTCCAACGAACGTGACATCGACCAGTTTGAGGACGGAAAGGCTGGGATTGGTATAGCGCCAGCCCCGGCGCAGGTCTGTCCAGAGGCGATGAGCAAGCACCTTCGCGAGAGAACGCTGGGCGTCTTCGCGGATCACTGCGCCAGCCTCGGGGTCGAGCATCCAGTGAATGCGCGCATCCTGATTGGCCGCCGTGAACCCGAGCGCCTTCACGACCCGCAGGCCGAATTCGTCTTCGGCTATGCCGTCGTCTCCGGCGTCGAGCACGGCCCGCAGCATCGCGCCGCGCAGGAGGCTAACGAATAGAAAGTCGTTGAAGTGCCCCGCCTGAAGGGCAGCGTCCTGCCGGTTGTCGGTAAAGCCAAGGAGCTTGCGCTTCTCCTTGGGAACGCCGCTGTCGCGCCTGTTCATCCACTCGAGGGCTGTTGCGACGAGCAGCGTGGTGGCGGAGCTGCGGCCTTCGCCCGACAGTCCTACGAGCTTCGTGCGCTCCCTCATGCTGGGGTGCGGCTGATCGAGGCAGCACGGGCAGAAGCCAAACTTGCCGGGAATGAACCAGAAGCTCCTCCCCGATGAATCGTACCGACCATCGGGAGCCACAGTGACCATCTGAGGCATCCGACGTTTTCTGTTCGCTCGCAGCCGCTCGATGCCGTTGCGCTCCTCGCGCCAATCCTCGGGGTAGGTCTCAGTTTCACCCGTAAAGGCGTAGTCGAGATCGCCGTCTCCGCTGGCGGTCAGGTAACCCGCCGCATCCTCCTCCTGATCGTCGAGCGGCGCATCGTCGATGTTTCTCGGCACAAACAGGGTACCGTCAGCGTCTTCCGTCTTGGTGACGACATGGACCTCATGTCCGCACTCCCGGCAGAATCTGGTTGGATAGAGGCGATGACCCGGCGCGCTCGGATCCTCGAGCTGACCTTCGAACAGCACATTCCGAGGCTTCTCGGTCAGCGTCGTGAAAACTTCCCCCGCGCCGGATATGAACTGGTGCAATTTGAAGGCCAGGAATGCTCCCGCCCCCGAGCCACCCCGATCCGCTTCTGGAAGGCTGATCCTGGTCAGGAAAGTCTCAAGGCTCGTCCGGCAGGTGTCGACATCTATCCCGCTGTCTTCCGACAAGAGCGCGACAGCCTTTTCGAATGGGATCGGCTTCTTGCGCTTGAGTTCATGCGCGTCATCCAGGCCGATCGCCAACTCCGTCCAGACCGCCAGAGGATGCTTTCTCAGGAGTTCGTCGGGCAAAAGTTCCGGGAGCCCACGGGTGAGCGCAGACGCAAGCGCCGGCCGCACTTCGTCGAGCTTCAACCTGTCGTCCGTTGCCCGTTCAAGTGACTCATCAATGACCGACTCCGGCCCGATAGATGCCCCGAAAAGACGCGAGGCCACATCCGCCACGGTCTGCGCGCGGTTAGCGTCTGACCCTTCGTTCGCCATCGTCGCCGAGGTCCCAATGCAGATTGGGGCCCTGTCGGGCGTGCAGCGGTTGCGCAGACGACGGACGAGAACGGCGACATCAGCGCCCTGCCGGCCACGATAGGTATGCAGCTCGTCGAGAACGATGAAGTCCAGGCCGCTGGCGTTCTCGATGACCTTCGTGTCGAGGGCATCCTGCCGGGTGAGCAGCAACTCGGCCATCATGAAGTTGGTGAGCAGGATATCCGGCGGGTTGTCGGCGATCCGCCGCCGTTCTTCCGGGTTTTCCTGGCCGGTGTAGCGACGCACCACAGGCTTGATGTCGGACGACAGCCCGGACTGGGATATGAATTTCTCGATCTCGTTGATTTGGCTGTTTGCGAGGGCGTTCATCGGATAGACGATGATCGCGCTGGTCCTACGTGGCTTCCCCGCTTTCCGCGCACGCACGATTGCATCGACCACCGGCACGAAAAAGCAGAGCGACTTGCCCGAACCGGTGCCGGTTGTGACCACATAGCTCTGACCAGCCCGCGCTTTGGCTATGGATTGGGCCTGATGGCGATGGAAACGCAGGGGCGTCGTCCCGAACCGGAATATCCTGCCGGTCGCTTCGTCGAGATCGCCGGAGGCGACCAATTCATCGACGGTGGGCCCCTGAAGAAAGCGCGGATTGATGGACAGCAGGGCGTCGGGCCAGAACCGTCCCGCATCGTACTGGCGGTCGATCTCTGCCTTCAGGTCTTGGGACCGAATGGTGCTGAAGGAACGAGAAAAGCGGGCATAGGAATCGATAAGTCGATGACCGAATTCGAACGCCTTCATTCCGCTTCCCCCACGGCCTAGACCCTGACGTGTCTCTTTGCCGCCTTTCGTCTACCCAGTTCTTCTTACCTACAAGAGAACCTTATGGAAAAGAGGCGAGCTTTGACAGAGTGCGCATAGACGCGCCACGCACGTCTTGAAGCGTGGTCCCTTGTTGTGCCTTCGGTAGCAGTCTTGGGGAGTAAGGTTGGCCGTCATCGAAGGGAAATGGCGCACCCATCAGGATTCGAACCTGAGACCTCTACCTTCGGAGGGTAGCGCTCTATCCAGCTGAGCTATGGGTGCATTTATCTTCAGATAGTGTCCGAGGTCGACCAGGGTCAACCTCGATTCCAACTTTCAAACGATCGCAAACGGTGCGCGCTGGAAGCACTGCCGATTATGGTCGTTCGTACTCTACAGCTTCCTTCAATTTGCTTCCGCGGCGCTTCCGCGACCACGTAAGCAGTTTCTCTGCTTCCTTCGAGTCCCGCCAATCGCTTGGCTTTCCTCAACTTTTTCAACCATCACCCACGGCGCGCTTGACGTAGCCTTGCCTTCGGAGGGCAGCACTCTATCCAGCTGAGCTACGGGTGCGCGTCTGGTACGTCTCTTAACCGGCCTCCGGGGCGGGTGCAACGGGTTTTCTGCGGTCAGGCGTCAAGCTCGATCCAGATCGGGACATGGTCGGAGGGTTTCTCCCCTGCCCGGACCTGCTTGTCGATCCGGCAATCGGACAGCAGGTCGGCGGCCTGCGGAGTGAGCAGCAGGTGGTCTATGCGGATACCGTCATCGCGGTGCCAGGCACCCGCCTGATAGTCCCAGAAGGTATATTGGCCAGCGGATTGATTGCGCGCGCGGAACGCGTCGGTGTAGCCGAGCGCCAGCAGCTTGCGGAAGGCGGCGCGCGTCTCGGGCAGGAACAGCGCGTCCTTCACCCAGGCCTCGGGGCGCTTGGCGTCGCGCGGGTCGGGAATGACGTTGTAATCGCCAGCCAGCACCGCGGGATCCTCCAGCGTCAGCAGGTCGCGCGCGCGGGCCTCCAGCCGCTCCATCCAGGCGAGCTTGTAGTCGTATTTCGGCCCCGGCGCGGGATTACCGTTGGGCAGGTAAAGCCCGCAGACCCGGACAGGCCGCGTCGCCGCCACCGTCGCCTCGATCCATCGGGCCTGCTCGTCGCTCTCGTCGCCGGGCAGGCCGCGGGTCACATCCTCAAGCGGATATTTCGACAGGATCGCCACCCCGTTGAAGCCCTTCTGCCCGTGGGTTTCCACGTTGTAGCCCATGTCCTCGATCGCTTCGCGCGGGAAACCCTCGTCCACGGTCTTGATCTCCTGCAGGACGACGACATCGGGACGCGCCTCGCCAAGCCAGGCGGTGAGCGCCTCGATCCGTGCGCGAACCCCGTTTATGTTGAAACTTGCGATCTTCATGCGGCACCTCCGACGCATCGTTGTATCCTTCTCGCCGCCGAAGGCCAAGAAGATGAACCTTAACGGGACGGCGCGCATTGTTCCCGTGCAGAAGGAGACGCAGATGAACGAACGCGGCATACGCTTCCCCGACCGGGAAGAGGCAGCCCCACTTGGCCAGGGCACCTGGATGATGGGGGAAGACCCGTCCCGCCGGGCCGAGGAGATCGCCACGCTGCGGAGGGGTCTGGATCTCGGCCTCACGCTGATCGACACGGCCGAAATGTATGGCGACGGCGCGTCGGAGGAGATGGTGGGCGAGGCGATCCGCGGCCGGCGGGAGGAGGTGTTTCTCGTCTCCAAGGCCTATCCCCAGAACGCCTCCGAAGCCCGTCTGCCGGATGCCTGCCGCGGGAGCCTCAAGCGGCTCGGGACGGACCGGCTGGACCTTTACCTGCTTCACTGGCGGGGAGACGTGCCGCTGGGCGAGACGGTGATCGCCATGGAGCGGCTGAAACGGGACGGGCTGATCCGAAGCTGGGGGGTCAGCAATCTCGATACCGATGACATGGAGGAGCTGCTGGCAGCGGATGGTTTCGGCTGCCAGACCGATCAGGTGCTCTACAACCTCACCCGGCGCGGGGTGGAGTGGGATCTGCTGCCGTGGCTGTCCTCCCGCGGGATACCGGCAATGGCCTATAGCCCGATCGAACAGGGCCGGCTTCTTGATCACCCGGAATTCACGTTGCTCGCCGAGAGCCTCTCCCTCTCGCCCGCGCGCCTCGCGCTGGCATGGCTGCTGGAACGGCCGGGCATCATTCCAATCCCGAAGGCAGGGAGCGTGGCACATGTGGAGGACAATGCGGGCGCGCTCGAAGTCAGGCTGGATGAGGAGACACGGACCTTCCTCGATACGCTGTTCCCGCCGCCCACCCATCGGACCGCGCTGGAGATGATCTAACCTCCGTCCATCACCTCTGGCCGTCACGGCCCGCGGTCTCTGCTCTCCGCCGGGGCGATCTCGCCCTGCCAGCGGGCGACCGTCGCTGTGGCAAGGCCGTTGCCGATCACATTGGTGGTGGTGCGGCCCATGTCGAGGATCTGGTCGATGCCGAGAATGAGGAGCACGCCCTCCGCCGGGAGGCCGAACATCGGCGACACCGCCGCGACGACCACCAGTGACGCCCGCGGCACACCCGCGATCCCCTTTGACGCGAGCATCATCACCAGCAGCATGATGACCTGCTGGCTGAAGGTCATCTCGATCCCATAGGCCTGCGCGATGAACAGCGCGGCAAAGGTCTGGTACATCATCGACCCGTCGAGATTGAAGGAATAGCCGAGCGGCAGGACAAATCCCGTCACCCGCCCGCTCACCCCGAACGCCTCGAGCTGGCTCACGGTTTTGGGATAGGCGGCCTCGCTCGACGCGGTGGAGAAGGCGACGAGCATCGGCTCCTTCAGCAACGACAGCAGATGGAACACGCTCGGCCCCAGAAACAGCCGGCCCGCACCGATCAGACAGGCCCAGAGCAGCAAGAGAGCGAGATAGAACCCGCCGATGAACCGGCCGTAGTCGATCAGCACCCCCAGCCCCTGCACCGTCACCACCGCCGCCATGGCAGCAAAGACGGCCAGCGGCGCAAGGCGCATGACGTAGCCCGTGACGATGAACATCGCCGCGGCGACGGCATCGGCAAGCGCGAGTATCGGAGCGGCCCTTTCCCGGGGCAGCGCCCCCACGGCAAGACCGAAGAACACCGCGAAAACGAGGATCTGGAGCACCTCGTTTCCCGACATCGCCGCGACGATGCTGTCGGGAAACACATGGGTAAAGAACTGCCCGAGGCTCAGCGAATTCGTTTCAACGCCCTCAGCGCTGCGGCCTGCCGGCAGGGGCAGGTTCACGCCCGCCCCCGGGCGCACGATATTCGCCATCACCAGCCCGATCAGCAGCGAAACGAGGGAAGCCGTGACAAACCAGCCCATGGCCCTGAGCGCCAGCCCGCCCACCGCCTTGGCATCGCCGAGACTGGCGATACCCGACACGATGGTCGAAAGGACAAGCGGCGCGATGATCATCTTGATGAGCCGCAGAAAGATGGTCGTCACGATGTTGAACCGCCCCGCGATGGCCTCCGCCATTTCGGGGCTTGCCGCCTGCGCATGGCACCAGCCGCCGACGGCGACGCCCAGAACCAGCGCCATCGCGATCCAAAGCGCGAGGTGACTTTTCCTCCCCTCGGACTTTTGCCCGGCGCCCGGTGCCGCGCTTGCGGGTTTCGTCACTCCGGCCATTCACTTCCCCCGGCCATGTCCTTCGCCCGGCTATGTATTTCCCCCGGCCATGTCCTTCCCTCGCCGCAGACCCCTTAACAGGTTCCCAAAAGGCATTCCGCGGTTGCCCATGGGCGGAGATCTTCCCCGCCTTGCTGAACAGCACCACGGAAGCCGCGAGTTTTGGCTCATGACCGGACCGATTTCTGGCTTTCAACGCAAGCTCAGGTAGGAGCCCGGCTTTTCAGCGGCCTGTTCACAAAGGTATCGCGCGGGTCGCAAAGGCCAAGTTGCGGCGAGGAAAAGGCATGCCCGCCCTCGCGCCGCGCCGAGCGGTCACCCGCCCGTGCTTAGATTTCCTCGCGGATCAGCCGGATGGAACCCCGTCGGGCTGCCCCGGAAAGCGGCCTGCAGGCCCAGCGTCGCGACTGTTCCTGACCTCTATCAAAGGCGATCTTCAGAAGCCCATGCCTTCCGAACGACCGGACTTCGGCCAGTACCGCCGCCAATACCGCCCGCCAGCGCCATCGCCGCAACCAGGTATCGAGCGCCCCGCATCATGGCAGGGCCCGCCACCCATCAGTCATTCATCAGCCACCCGGATGTGGTATGCCGCCGCCCCCGGGGCCGACCGCAACGGCTGCGCCCAACCTCGACCGCGAGTGTCGTCCATGTCTGCGACACAGACCTTTGCCCCGGCCGCAACCAGGTCACGACACGGGAATTTGCACGGAAGCGGGCGCCTGTGGTTGTCAGGCCAGCGGCTTCCCCTATCCTTGAGCAAGCGCACGGGGTGCCACCCCCGACGCAACATCGCCCAGCAGATCGCCCAACGGCAACCGGAGAAGTGTCATGCGTTTGTCTTTCGGCCTTCTCTCGGCGCTGGTCTTCATGGCGGGCACAACCATGCTCCCCGCACAGGATATGGTGCCCGAACGGCGCATGGCGCTCACCAGCGGGCAGGATATTCCGGGCGGCGATATCCGCCAGATTTTCGGCACCACGCTCGATGCCTGCGCACGCGCCTGTCTGGCTGATACCCGCTGTGTGGCCATGACCTTCAATGCCCGGTCGGGCGCCTGTTTTCCAAAATCCGCCGCCGGCCCGGCCTCGCCCTATTCCGGTGCGGTCTCCGGCCCGGTCATCACGCTTTCTGCCGCCGCGCGAAGCCGGGGCGCTGCGCGGGCGACGGAGCTTGCGGCGTTCCTGACCCCTGATGATCTGACAGAGGCCCGGTCACGCGCCGCCGCTTTCGCCGCGCGCCACCCGGCAGAGGGCCGCGCGCTCCCCACGCTGCGGGACGAGGAGGAGGCCGCGCGCGCCGCAGGCCAGTGGCAGACGGCCGCGGACCTTGCCGCGCAGGCGATCACCCTCACCGATGACAGCGGGGACTGGACCCGCTACGCCCTGCTCACCCGCCGCGCCGCGCTTGCCCCGGAGGCGGAGGATCGCTGGGGTGGCTTGCAGGAGTCTCTCTCCGCCGCGATCAACGCCTATCTCCGGGCGGAGACCCCTCCTGCCCGCGCGGCATCCCTGACGGAACTCGCCGCGACGCTGGAGCCGATGGGCCGGGGGCGTGACATGATCCCGGCGCTGCGGCTGGCCCAGACGCTGGCGGCGCGCCCTGAAACCGCCGCGGCGCTGGACGAGGCCATCGGCAAATACGGCTTCCGCCTGACCGATACGCAGATCGACACCGCCACCGACCGGCCCCGGATCTGCGCCGTCTTTTCCGAGCCGCTGGCCCCCGCCGGAGTGGATTATGCGCCTTTCGTCCGCCTGCCCGATCCCGCGCTTTCGGTGGAGACGACGGGCCAGCAGATCTGCATCGGCGGTGTCCGGCATGGCGAGCGTTACACCCTGACCTTCCGGCGCGGCCTGCCCTCCGCGCGGGGCGAGGTGCTCCGTGCCGATACGCCGCTCACCGCCTATGTGCGCGACCGCAGCCCCGCCGCGTGGTTTCCGGGACGCGCCTATGAGCTGCCCCGGACGGGAGAGGCGGCGCTTCCGGTGACGACGGTGAACGCGGGCCGGCTCGACCTCGTCCTTTCCCGCGTCAGCGACAGGACACTCGTCCGCGCGATGCAGGAGCAGCTCTTCGCAACCCCCCTGCCCCCCTGGCGGATCGAGGATTTCGACGCGCAGCTTGCCCAGGAGATCTGGCGCGGCACGGCAGAGGTGCCCGCCCCCCTGAACCGGGAGATCACCACCCGCCTCCCCCTCGCTGCGGCCGGGCCGCTGGAGCCGGGCGTCTATGTCCTTCGCGCCACCGTCGCGGATACGGCAGACAGCGACACACCCCGGCCGCAGCAATGGTTCGTCATAAGCGATATCGGTGTGACCAGCATGACCGGCGCGGACGGGCTGACGGTCTTTGCCCAGAGCCTTGGCGCGGCGGAGCCACTGGCCGGGGTACAGGTCTCGCTCCTCTCGCAGGGCAATGCCGTGCTCGCGGCAACGGAGACGGATGACACGGGCCGTGCCGCCTTTGCCCTGCCCCTGCTGCGCGGAGCGGGCGCGGGGGCGCCGGCGCTTCTCACGCTCCGTCGGGGGGAAGACCTTTCGTTCCTGTCGCTGACGGAGCCGGAGTTCGACCTGTCGGACAGGGGTGTTGCAGGCCGGGAGGCGCCGCCGCCGATCGACGTGTTCGTGACGACGGAGAGAGGCGTCTATCGGCCCGGCGAGACGGTGAACGTCACCGCGCTCGCGCGGAACGACAGGGCGGCGGCGGAAACCGGGCTGCCGCTCACGCTCCGCCTGACGCGCCCCGACGGGGTGGAATATACGCGGCAGACCGGCGCGGACCTGGGCGCCGGGGGCCATGTCTGGTCCGCTCCACTCGGCCCGGACGCGGCACGCGGGTTGTGGCGGCTCGACATTCTGGCCGAGGCGGATCGCCCGCTGGCCAGCCGGACCTTCCTCGTGGAGGATTTCCTGCCCGAGCGGATCGACGTGACGCTGACGCTTGCCCGGACCCCGCTGCGGCTCGGCGCGGTGGCGGAGGGAAGCGTGGCCGCGCGTTATCTCTTCGGGCCGCCCGCGCCCGATCTGGCGGTGGAGGGGGAGGTGCGGCTCCGCGCAGCCTCTTCGCTTGCCGACTGGCCGGGCTATCGCTTCGGACTGCAGGATGACCCTTTCGCGCCGCAGATGGCCCCGCTCCCCTCCGGCCTTCGCACCGGGCCGGACGGAACCCTGCCGCTCACCCTCACCCTGCCGCCGGTCGATCTGCCCCCTGCCCGGCCGCTGGAGGCGGAGATCGTCCTGCGCGTCGCCGAAGGCTCCGGCCGGCCGGTGGAGCGGCGGACGGTCGCCCCCGTCCTGCCCGGAACGCCGGTCATCGGCATCCGCCCCGCGAACGAAGGCCCGGTCCCGGAGGGCGGCGAGGCCCGGTTCGATGTCATCGCGCTGGACCCGGCGCTCACCCGTGCTGACCTGCCCGTCCGCTGGACGCTGGAGCGGGTGGAGACGCGCTACCAGTGGTTCAACCTTGACAGCGCATGGAACTGGCAACCCGTGACCACCCGCGCACGTGTGGCGGAGGGGGAGGCGCGGATCCCGGCCGATGCCCCGCTCGCCCTTGCTCCCCGTGTGGACTGGGGCCATTACGAGCTGCGGGTGGAGGCGGCGGATGGCACCCCGGTGGGAAGCTCCGTCGGCTTCGACGCGGGCTGGTACGGCGCGGTGGAGGGCAGCGGCACCCCGGACCGGCTGGAGGTCTCGCTGGATCGGGAGAGCTACAGCCCCGGCGACACCGCGCATTTCCGCATCACCTCGCGGGAGGGCGGGCAGGCGCTGGTGACCGTGCTGGCCAACCGGGTGATCGCGAGCCGGGCCGTCACCGTGCCCGCGGGCGGTGCTGTGGTCGATCTCGCCGTGACGGAGGACTGGGGCACCGGCGCCTATGTGACGGCCTCGCTCCTCCGCCCGCTGGACAAGGCGGCGGGCCACAACCCGGCCCGTGCGATGGGCCTCGCCCATGCCGCCATCGCGCCGGGAGCCAGGCGGCTCGTCGCGCGCTTCGACATGCCCGCCAGCGCCGATCCCCGTGCCCCGATGGAGGCGGTGCTGCGGGTGGATGGCGCGGAGCCCGGCACTTACGCCACCATCGCAGCGGTCGATCTGGGCATCCTGAACCTCACCGGTTTCACGCCGCCCGACCCCGAGGGGCACTATTTCGGCCAGCAGCGGCTGGGCGTGGGCATCCGCGATATCTACGGCCGCCTCATCGACGGGCTGAGCGGCGCGTCCGGCACCGTGCGCTCGGGCGGCGATGCGGGCGCACAATCGCGTATGCAGGGAGAGCCCCCCGCAGGTGCGCCGGTTTCCTTCTTCTCCGGCCCGCTCCCCGTGGAGGATGGCGTCGTGCGGGCCAGCTTCGACCTGCCCGCCTTCAACGGCACGGTGCGGCTCATGGCGGTGGTCTGGTCGGACACCGGTGTCGGGCAGGCCACTGCGGATGTCACCGTGCGCGACCCCGTGGTGGTGGAAGCAAGCGCCCCCCGCGTGCTCGCTCCGGGGGATCAGAGCCGGCTGCTCCTCCGCTTCACCCATGCGGGAGGGGCGGCGGGGCGGATGCCGCTTGCCGTCACGGCGAGCGGGCTGACGCTCTCCGCGCCGGTTCCCGAGGCGATCGAACTGACGGAAGGCGGCACGGCCGAGGTGGCGCTGCCCCTCTCCGCTCTCGCGCCGGGCGAGGCGCGGATCGGCGTCGCCCTCACCACGCCCGACGGCCGCAGGCTCACGCAGGACGTGGCGATCCCCGTCCGCCGCAACGACCCGATGGTCAGCGAGACGCGCCGCATCGCCCTCGACCCCGGCCAGACGCTCCGCTTCGACCGCGACCTTTTCGCCAACTACTTTCCCGGCACGGGGAGGGCCACGCTCGCGGTGGGGCCACAGGCGCGGCTCGATGTGCCGGGGCTGTTGAGGCTTCTCGCCGATTACCCCTATGCCTGCACGGAGCAGACGGCGTCCCGCCTGCTGCCGCTGCTCTACTTCACCGATACGCTCGCGGGGATGGGCCTGCCGCCTGCGGAGGATGCGACGCGGAAGGCCGTTGCCCGCATCCTCGCGAACCAGTCGGCCAGCGGCGGTTTCGGTCTGTGGCAGGCGGGATCGGGCGATCTCTGGCTCGATGCCTATGCGACCGATGTCTTGCTTCGCACCAGGGAACAGGGCGGCACCGTGCCGGAGCGGGCGCTGACCAGCGCGCTCGACAACCTGCGCAACCAGCTTTCCTTCGCCCCCGACTTCGATACCGGGGGCGGGCCCTGGGCCTATGCGATGCTCGTGCTGACCCGCGCGGGCCGCGCACCGGTGGACGATCTGCGCTACTATGCGGATGTGAAGGCGGCGGCCTTCGACACGCCGCTCGCGGCGGCCCAGCTTGGCGCGGCCCTTGCCACGATCGGGGACCAGCCCCGCGCGGACCGGCTGTTCACGCAGGCCGGCAAGGCAGCGCTGGAGCGCCTCACCGCACCCGGCAGACGCACGGGACGGGATGACTACGGCTCGGACCGGCGCGACGCGGCGGGGGTGGTGGCGCTTGCCGCCGAGGCGGGCAGTCGCGCGGCCCCCCTCGACCTGATCATCGCAAGGCTGGGAGAGGATGCGACCGGCTCCGCCTCCACGCAGGAGGCCGCGTGGACCTTGCTTGCCGCCCACGCACTCTCGGCGGAAGGGGCGCAAGACATCACCATCAATGGCGCTCCGGCCTCCGGCAGCGCCGCTCAGGCGCTGTCGGATGCTGACGCTGCGGCGCCCGTCAGCGTCAGCAACACCGGCGGCGCGGCGAGCCTGCTCACCCTCACCACCTTCGGCGTGCCCGCGGTGGCGGAGCCCGCGGGCGGCCAGGGCTATGCGATCACCCGCCGCTACACCACTCTCTCGGGAGAGCCGGTCGAAGGCCCGATTGCCCCCGGAACGCGGCTGGTCGCGGTGCTGGAGGTGACGCCGACCGAAACGGTGCCCGCGCGCCTTGTCATCGACGATCCCCTGCCCGGAGGGCTGGAGATCGACAACCCGAACCTGCTCCGCGCGGGCGATCTCTCCCAGCTCGACTGGCTGCAACCGACAGAAGCCGTTGCCCATGCGGAGTTTCGGGAGGACCGCTTCGTCGCACAGATCGACAGCGACGGGGTGGAGGTGCTGCGCCTTGCCTATATCCTTCGCGCGGTGACTCCGGGCCGCTATCATCATCCTGCCGCCAGCGTGGCCGACATGTACCGGCCCGACTACCGCGCCGTGACCGCAACCGGCGTGGCCGAGGTCGGCCCCTGATGAAACGGCTGGCCCGCCTGATCCTCGCCCTTGTGGTGATCGCGGGCCTTTCTGCGGGCGGGCGGGATGCGTTCAGCCGCTGGATCGACGGGACGGTGCTGCCGCCGCTGACCGTCGCCACCGGGGTGGAGGTGGTCGCGCGGGATGGCACGCTCCTGCGTCCCTACACGGTTGCAGACGGCATATGGCGGCTTTCCGCCAGCGCGGCGCAGGTGGATCCAACCTATCTCGCGATGCTGCGCGCCTTCGAGGACAAAAGGTTCGACAGCCATTCGGGCGTCGATCTCCGCGCGCTGATCCGGGCGGGAGGCGAGTCCCTCCGCGCGGGGCGGATCGTCTCCGGCGGCTCGACCCTCACCATGCAGGTGGCTCGCCTGCTGGAGAACAGCGGCACGGGCGCATGGCCCGGCAAGTTCCGCCAGATCCGCGTGGCGCTCGCACTGGAGCGGCGGTTGAGCAAGGCGGAGATCATGAGCCTTTACCTCGACTTCGCGCCGTTCGGGGGCAATATCGAAGGGGTGCGCGCCGCCTCTCTCACCTATTTCGGCAAGGAGCCACGCCGCCTGACCGCCGCAGAGGCGGCCTTGCTGGTGGCGCTTCCGCAGGCTCCCACCCTCCGCCGTCCCGACCGCAACCCGCAGGCCGCGCGTATCGGGCGTGACAACGTGCTCCGCCGTGCCGCCGGGGCCGGATTGCTGACGCCTGCCGCGCTGGCGGAGGCGCTGGCCGCCCCCGTTCCGTCCGCGCGGCTGCCCTTCCCCGCCCATGCGCCCCATCTGGCGGACCGGATGGTCGCGGCGGAACCCGGTGTCTCGCCGCTCCGCCTGACCATCGACGCACCGTTGCAGATCGCGATGGAGAGCCTCGCCGCCCGCGCCGTCGCGCCGCGGGGCGACAGGGTGTCTGCGGCCATCGTAATCGCCGATCATGGCACGGGCGAGATCCTCTCCTCCGTCGGGGCAGCAGCCTTTGGTGCCGAGGACCGGCAGGGCTACATCGACATGACGCTCGCCGCCCGCTCCCCCGGATCCACGCTCAAGCCCTTGATCTACGGGCTGGCCTTCGACGCGGGACTCGCCCATCCCGAGACGTTGATGGAGGACCAGCCCACCCGGTTCGGCACCTACGCGCCCCAGAACTTCGACCGGCAGTTTCACGGCACCGTCCGCGCCCGGGAGGCGTTGCAGATGTCGCTGAACATTCCCGCCGTTGCGCTGACGGAGGCGCTCGGCCCCGCCCGCCTCCTCGCCGCCCTGAAGCGCGCGGGGCTGGAGCCGAGCTTTGTCGGGGCGGAGCCGGGGCTGGCGATCGCGCTCGGCGGGATCGGCCTCTCGCTGGAGGATATGGCCCAGCTTTATGCAGCCCTGGCCCGCGGCGGCGTGGCGCTCCGCCTTTCCGCCCTTCCCGGACAGGCCGGGACGCTGCAACGTGTGCTCAGCCCGCAGGCGGCATGGCAGGTGGGCGATATCCTCTCCGGTCTCGCGCCGCCGCCCGGTGCACCCGCGAACCGGCTGGCCTACAAGACCGGCACCTCCTACGGGCACCGCGATGCCTGGGCGATCGGCTATGACGGGCGCACCGTGATCGCCGTGTGGATGGGCAGGCCGGACGGCACGCCGGTGCCCGGCGCCTTCGGCGGGGAGTTCGCGGCCCCTGTGCTGTTCGAGGCCTTCTCTCTCATGAAGCCGCAGCTCGACCCGCTGCCGCTGCCGCCGCCGGCCACGCTGCTCCTGCCGACGGCGGATCTCCCGCTTCCGCTCCAACGGTTTCGCCCCCCGCAGGCCGCCCGTCGCGACGGCCCCGTTCTCTCCTTCCCGCCGGAAGGTGCGGTGGTGGAACCGTTGGACGGTCATGTCGCCGCGCGGGTGGAACGCGGTCAACCTCCGTTCACATGGCTCCGGGATGGCAGGCCCATCGTGAAACAGGGGAGCGGGCGGGAGTTGCTTCTGCCGCTGGATGGCCCCGGGACGTTCCGGCTGTCGGTGATCGACGGTCAGGGACGGTCTGCGGCGGTGACGTTCAGCGTGCCGCGCTGAGGCTCACGCCACGCAAGATCACTCCACCGCGCGGATGAGCTTGCGTTCCAGAACCTGCAAGACCTGACGCAGATCGTGCCCCCGCTTCAGGATCTGCCCGTCCATGCCGATCACGGCATACATGCCCTGCCGCCCCCGCAGGCGCGGCCGTTTCTCGATGCGGTAGAGCGGATGTTCCGCCGTGCGCCGAAAGACGGAAAACACCGCCACTTCGCGCAGGAAGGACAGCCCGTAATCCCGCCATTCGCCCGCCGCCACCATCCGCCCGTAAAGCGACAGGATCGTGCCGAGCTCCATCCGGTCGAAGCTCACCTGCTCCGGTACGAAGCTGGGCTGGCCGGTCGGAAAGGGAGGGATCTGCGCCGTCATTCTGGAAAGGTGTGTCGGAAACCGTCGCAAATCAAGCACTGTCATGGGCAGGTGGGAAAGAACGACGTCAGCCCGTGACGCTTCTTGGCAGCGGGGGCGGGAAATCTCCCTCCGTTCCATCAGCTTCAGCCAGAGGACCGGCACCATCGGTATCTAACCGGCTGCTGAAAAAGTCAGGCACCTACCCAGGCTTGCGTCGAAAGCCAGAAAATCTGCCCGGTCACGCGCCAAACCTGGCGGTTTCCGGGGCACACTCAAGCGTGCGGGAAAGATCCCCGTCTCAGGGGAGTCGTGGAATGCTTTTTCAGCAGCCTGCTAAACCCCGGCATCTCACGCCGGAAGCATCGGCCGCAAGGATCGAACCCTGTGCCATAGGTTGCTCGGCCCTGTCGCCGAGATGTTCGCCTTGACGCAACGGCTCCGCCTAGCATTGCATCTGCGTAAACAGCGTGGGAAACCCTGCAAGTATCACGATCATACCGTGGTCAAGGGAACCCGCGGGGATTGCGATCACATCCTGGCTAAAAGCTGCGGGATCAACCGCTTCCGTGGCTTTCTCCTCAACCGGGAGCCCCACCGCGCGGACATGTCTCTCTCTGGCGGCTCGGTGGAAGCCAGTTCGCTCGCACGCTGGCCTGTCGCGAGAAATCCCTCGCAGCACGGCTTTCCGACCGACCCGGATCACCCCGCGCCGATTGCAGGGAGCGGCCCCATCGCAGCGCGCCCATCGCTCCCCAGAGCGCGCCGCCTGCAGCTTCCGGGTGACCAGGGTGTCAGGGCCGGCGGCAACTCAGCAGGACATCCGCTTCGCGGTCTGCCGAAGCGCCCCACGAGCCGCATGGCACACCACATCCGGCCGTCCTGACCGTCAGACGGCGTTCCAGCTCTCGGTCGTCGAATCGTAGCTCTCCAGACCGCCCTCGCCGATGTCGTTCCATACGCCATGGAGAGAGAGCCGCCCCTCCTCCACCGCCGCCGTGACGAAGGGAAAGCCCAGGAGGTTTTCGATGCCGGTCAGAACGGCCAGCTTCTCCAGCGCGGGAACGCGCTCGGGTTCGGGCAAGTCCAGCACCTTGGCATAGGCGGGGCGGAGAATGTCCATCCAGCGTCCGACAAAGCTCGTCTTCTCCTCAAGCTGCGGGGCATGGCCCGCGCACATGTCGTAACACCCCTGCACTCCGCCACAGCGGGAATGCCCCATGACGATCAGATTGGCGACGCGTAGCGTCTCCACCGCATATTCGACGGCAGCGGAGGTGCCGTGATGATCCCCGTCGGGCGCATAGGGCGGCACGAGATTCGCCACATTGCGGTGGATGAACAGCTCGCCCGAATCCGCGCCAAAGATCGAGGCCACGTCCACCCGGCTGTCGCAGCAGGCGATGACCATGGCGCGGGGCCGCTGGCCGTCTTCCGCCAGACGGCGATACCAGTTGTGGTTGTCCTCCCAGATCGTCGCTCTCCAGCCGTGATAGCGTTGCACGAGGTAACCGGGCAGAGGGCGGATCGGCAGCATCGGGGTTCTCCTTTGACGAAGCGGGCGGACTCCATCCTCTTTCGCGGTGAAGTGCAACCCCCGAGCTTTCGGCATCGCGACGGCGGGCTTCGGAGCGCAGGCAGGGAGCGCCACGGGCATGAGCGGAGCAGCTGCAATCGCGCCACCTAACCTGACACCTGGCAGGCTGCTGGAAAGTCCTGAAGTGTCATGCCTATGTGCCGGAAATCGGAAAATCGGCCCGGAAGCGCCCGGAAGTATATAGATTTCCGGCTGCATTTCGTCAGATGGCGAACAATTTCCCCTCCAACACAGGCCCAAGAAGCCTTTTTCAGCAGTCTGCTAAGCGCTTTGCACCCGGGCAAGGCTCCATCGGATGCCACCAGCGCGTCTGGCTGGACGATAACGCCCTCACCTGCGACCCCTGCCCCGGGCGGCCGACCCGCGGCAAAGCCGATATCCTCCGCACGGGCATGCTCTGGACTGCGAGGCGCCATTCGCTCGGGGCCGTTTTGGGGCGGACACCGGCCACCCCATAGGCCCGCGCTCAAACGCTCCCTGTCAGCCCGGCGTTCCACCGTGCATTCGGGCGCGTCACCGCCTTGCCCACCACTTCGGTGGCGTTCGCGCCTTTGCCCCCCATTCGCCGCACGACCCCTTTCGGCACGGCATCTTTCGGCCTGCCGTTCCGAGTACCTGAGAGCGGATACGCCCATGTCCCCGCATGCCGCGCCCGGTGAGGCGGGTTGCGGGAGGCAGGCTGCGAAAGCCTCCCGGCGTCACCATCGCGGCTTTCCGAACGCCGATCGGGCTCTCCTGTTCTGCCGCCGCGTGCCGCCGTGTGCCGGGGCACGTCGCGGCCAATCTTCTTGCCGTTAAGGATTTCCACGGATCGGCTCTGTCGAACGTCATGCCCTCTCCCGCGCTCTCCGCCCCGAGCCAAAGCACCTCGTGACGCCGGGGTTTGCTCTCCCGGAAATGAGGTTTAGGCTCACCCGCAGAGTCGCAGCAGACTGACACCGGAGCACCCATGAGCCAGACCTTCGCCGCCGATGATGGCGCCGCCCTGCCCCTTCACCTCGTGGAGCAGGCGGCCTTCCGCGACTGGCTGGGGCAACAGCCCGCCCCGGTGGCCGCCTGGCTGACGGCAACAGGATTCGAGGCGCGTCTCGGCGACCTGCGGCTCCTGCCGGGGGCGGATGGCGCGCCCCTTGGCGCGGTGCTCGGCCTTGGCGATGCGGCGGGCCGGAAGCGCGGGCGCTTTGCCGTGGCCCGCGCGGTGCCGCACCTGCCCGCAAGGGTCTGGAAACTGGAAGGGCTCGCGCCCGAGATGGCGGAGGAAGCGGCGCTCGGCTGGCTTTTCGCGGGCTACAGCTTCGACCGCTATCGCCCGAAGAAGCCTCTGGCCGACAAGCCGCGCCTCGTCGCCCCCGCGGGGATCGACGCGGCCCGGCTGGAGACGCTGGCTGCCAGCGAAACCATGGTCCGCGATCTCATCAACACGCCCGCCTCCGACATGGGGCCGGAGGAGCTTGAGCTGGCCTTCCTTGCAATGGCCGAACCCTTCCGGGCACAGACCCGCGTGATCCGGGGTGAGGAACTTCTGACGGAGAACTTCCCCATGATCCACGCCGTGGGCCGCGCCAGCCCGCGGGCACCGCGGCTGCTCGACCTGCGCTGGGGCGAGCGGGGGCCGAAGCTCACGCTCGTCGGCAAGGGGGTGTGCTTCGATACCGGGGGGCTGGACCTGAAGCCCTCCTCCTCCATGCTGCTGATGAAGAAGGACATGGGCGGCGCGGCGAACGTCATGGGGCTGGCGCGCTCGATCATGACGCTCGGCCTGCCGGTTCAGCTTCGCGTCCTCGTCCCGGCGGTGGAGAACGCGGTCGGCGGCGCGGCCTTCCGCCCGAAGGACATCCTCACCTCCCGCAAGGGGCTGACGGTGGAAGTCAACAATACCGATGCGGAGGGGCGGCTCGTGCTCGCCGATGCGCTGGCGCTGGCGGATGAGGAGCAGCCCGATCTGGTCATCTCCATGGCGACGCTGACCGGGGCCGCGCGGGTGGCGCTGGGGCCGGATGTGCCGCCCTTCTTCACCGATGACGACGCGCTTGCCGCCGCGCTCACCGCCGCGGGGGGGCGCGTGGCCGACCCGATCTGGCGCCTGCCCTTCTGGGAGCCTTATGAGGAGATGATCGAACCCGGCATTGCCGATCTGGACAACGCCCCCTCCGGCGGCATGGCGGGCGCAATCACCGCGGCGCTGTTCCTCCGCCGCTTCGTCGCCGCACGCTATGCCCATTTCGACATCTACGGCTGGCAGCCAGCCGCCGCGCCCGCGCGCACGAAGGGCGGCACCGGTCAGGCGGGCCGCGCCATCCTCTCCGCCCTGCCGGAGGTTCTGTCGCTGTGAGCGATCCCCGCCTTACTCCCGCCAACGGCCGCGTAGCGCTTGAGTCGCTGCGCGGCATCGTACCCGCCGAACGTTATGTGGCGGGGGAGCCGCTCCGGGTGATCCGCACCGCCGCCGACCTGCTGGACGCGCCGGGCGGCATCAGGAACCGGCAGATGATCTTTGGAGAGACGTTCCTTGTCATCGACCGGCAGGAGGGCCATGCCTTCGGTCAGTCCGGGCGCGACGGCTATGTCGGCTGGATGCGGGAGGAGGCTCTGGGGCAACCCGCAGGGCAGGCGACCCACCGCGTCGCGACCCCCGCCACCCATGCCTACTGGCACCCCGACATCAAGCGGGGCGAGGCGAGGCTCCTCTCCCTCGGCAGCCGGCTTCATGTGGTGGACGAACGCGGCGCCTTTGCCGAGACGACGGACGGCTGGTTCGTGCCCCGCAGTCACCTGCGCCCCGCCGACACGCTGGAGCCTGACCCGGTCGATGTGGCGGAGCGGCTGCTCGGCACACCCTATCTCTGGGGCGGCAACAGCCGGGAGGGGATCGACTGCTCCGGCCTCGTGCAGCTCGCGCTCCGTTCCGCCGGGATCGCCTGCCCCGGGGACAGCGATCTGCAACGAGAGGCTGCGAGCGAGGCGATGGGCGCGGAACTGCCGCCCGGAACCCCCTTGCGGCGTGGCGATCTGGTGTTCTGGACAGGGCATGTCGCGATGGTGGCGGACGCGGGGCGGCTTGTTCACGCCAACGGCCACGCCATGGCGGTGGTCCATGAGGGCATCGAGGCCGCCTTCGCCCGCATCCTGGCCAGCGACGGCCTGCCGGTCAGAAAATTGCGCCGTCCCACCCTGCCCTGACCGCCGCCTTTCGCTCCTGCAAAAAGCAGCACTGCACGTTTCACCAGCCGTTTGTCACGGACGTTCCGACCTCAGACACAGGCCGTCAAAACGCCACGGCGCGGCTCCGTGCGGAAGGGCAAGGAAACTGCGCGCCCTGCTCGTACCGCGCCTCACGCCCATGAAAAGGGCGGCGCCGCATCGAGCTTCCCCCCCCGACTGCGCGCGACAGGAAGCACGCAACAGGCCGGGTGGAGTTACGGGCCGCCGAAGCGCCACGACCCCGCCCCGGGAGAAGGCCTGGAAGTCAGCCCGCTGACCTGCCGGAAGGGCCCGCTGACCTGCCGAAAGGGCCCGGAGTCCCGACGGTGTTGTCTGGCGTCCCGACGGCTTTTCCCCGACCGCAGGTCGGGATACCTCCGCCGTATCCGGGTTGCGCTCCTGCGGCATGGGTTTCCCCGAACGCTGGTCGGGTCCCCCGTCAATGCGCGCCCATGCGGTGGAGATGCGGGGGCGGTCCTCCACCCCCGCCGCTCACGCTCCGATCCGGCGCGTGCCGCGTTCGGCTCAGATGGCTTCGAGCGCGATGGCGATGCCCTGCCCGCCGCCGATGCACATGGTGACGAGCGCGCGCCGCCCGCCCGTCCGCTCCAGCTCCGCCAGCGCCTTCAGCGTGATGATCGCGCCCGTGGCGCCTACCGGATGGCCAAGCGCGATCGCACCGCCGTTCGGGTTCACCTTCGCCGCATCGAAGCCCAGACCGTCGGACACGGCCAGCGCCTGCGAGGCAAAGGCTTCGTTCGACTCGATCACATCGAAATCGCTCGCCGTCAGCCCGGTGCGCTCCATCAGCGCCCTTACCGCCGGGATCGGGCCAAGGCCCATCACCTCGGGCCGCACCCCCGCATGGGCATAGCCCAGCACGCGCGCCCGCGGTTTCAGCCCGGCCTTCTCCGCCGCTTCCGCCCGCGCCAGCACGATGGACGCCGCGCCGTCGTTGATGCCGGAGGCGTTGCCCGCCGTCACCGTGCCATCCTTGCGGAAGGCGGGGCGCAGGGCGGCAAGCCCCTCGCCGCTCGTGGCTTTCGGGTGTTCATCGGTGTCGAACACCGTCGTGCCCTTGCGGGTGACGATCTCCACCGGCACGATCTGTCCCTTGAACCGGCCCTCGGCGATGGCGCGGGCAGCGCGGGTCTGGCTCTCCAGCGCGAAGGCGTCCTGCGCCTCGCGCGTGATGCCGCATTCCGCCGCCACATTCTCCGCCGTGACCCCCATGTGGCCGGTGCCGAACGGGCAGTTCAGCGCGCCGAGCATCATGTCCACCGCGTTCACGTCGCCCATCTTCTGGCCCCAGCGGGCGTCCTTGAGGATGTAGGGCGCGCGGCTCATCACCTCCACGCCGCCCGCCAGCGCGAAATCGGCATCCCCCAGCATCAGCGCCTGCGCGGCGGAGACGATGGCCTGCGCGCCTGAGCCGCAGAGCCGGTTCACGTTCATCGCGGGCACCGTGTCAGGCACACCGGCGTCGATGGCGGTCACGCGGCTGACATACATGTCGCGCGGTTCGGTGTTGATGACATGGCCATAGACCACGTGGCCGATCTGCCCGGGCTCCACGCCCGACCGCTCCAGCGCGGCCCTGGCCGTCAGCGCGCCGAGCGCGGTGGGCGCAAAACCGGAAAGCGAGCCGCCAAAGCCGCCGATAGCAGTCCGCGCACCGTCGAGGATCACGATATCCGTCATATTTCCCTCCCGGAAATCTCTTAGGTCCGGGCGGCAGTTGTGCATGGCGGCGGGGTTACTGCAAGGTATCGTCAGTAGGGCGGACGCAGCGGCACGCGCCCCTCATCGGTCAGGATGAACGCATCCCGCCCCTCGAAGACCGCAGCGGTGATCGGCCTGCCATAGCCTGCGCCGGTATCGAGATTGACCCGGTTGCCGTGGTGGGTGGCCGCATCAAGCGCGGTGTGGCCATGCACGATCAAGGCGCCGTGGTTGCGCGTATCCTCAAGGAAAGGCGAGCGGATCCAGACAAGATCGTCCTCCGCCTGTGCATCGAGCGGCACGCCCGGCCGCACGCCCGCATGGACGAACATCAGATCACCCCGACGGTAGGACGTGGGCAGTCCGGCAAGGAACTCCCGATGCGCCTCGGGCACGCGGTGAAGCGCGTCAGCCTGTATCTGCGCCACCTCCCGCCCCTCCGTGCCGACCCCGTAGGAGGCCAGCGTATCGAGCCCTCCCAGCGCGGGAGCAAGCCACGTATAGCGATCGGACAGGCCCGGATCGCGCCGCGCGGGATCCTCCATGAACCCCGCGAACATGCGGTCGTGATTGCCTTTCAGCACCACCCACGGCTCTCCCGCCGCGATGCCCTCCGACAGCAGGTCGATCACGCCCGCGGTATCGGGCCCGCGGTCCACCAGATCGCCCAGATGCACGACGGGCGCATCCTGATCGCCGGTCCGCGCGCGATCCTCCGCGATCAACCGGTGGGCGCGGCGCAGCTCGTCGATATAGCCATGGATGTCGCCAATGGCGTAGGTGCGTATCATGATCGCGTCATCGCTCCGGGATCACGCCCTGCCGACCCGGATCGCCAGCGCCAGACGGTCCAGCGTGGCGCGTTCCTCGGGGCTTACCGGCTCGCCGCCGAAGCCGAGGAAGCCGCCCTCCGTCGCCGCCTCCGCCACCTGCCGCGCTATCTCGATGAGCCAGCGGCCGAAGCCGGGGGCTTCATCGGGCAGTTTCACCGTGGCGAGCAGCATGAGCCGCTCCACCTCCGCCACGATGTCCTCCACGATTTCCGGCGGCTTGCGGTTGCGCACCTCCGCCCGCAGAATTTCGGTGACCACCTGACGCTCATCCGCGCTGTCATAGGCGGCAACCACCGCTGCGATCAGGTCGTTGTCCTCGGGATTAGCCTTGGCGCGGCGGAGCTCGCTCGCCATGGCGGCGCTTTCCTTGATCGCACCCCACAGCCCGCTGGGATCCGCCGCCGTGACCGCTACGCCAACGAGCATGGGCAGCGCGGTGATGCGCTCCCAGTCGCGGCTCTCGAAATGTTCCTTCACGGTCATGTCCTGTCTCCGTCAGCGAATATCGTCCGCCCGGTCAGCGACCGGGGGAACACGTTGAAGCTACATCGCCGGGCGGGTTCGGCAAGGCATCACCGGCTTGACGTATCAACCGGATAGGCGGTGGTGGCCTTGATGCTCTCCATCACGAAATGCGACGTGACGTTCTTGAGCATCACCGCGTCGGTCAGCCGTTTGTAGAAGGCGTCATAGGCCGCCATGTCGGAGACGGCAACACGAAGGAGGTAGTCCATGTCCCCCGCCATGCGCAGCACCTCCATCACTTCCGGCAGCGCGCTGACGGCGGCGGCGAATCGCTCCCGCCATTCGGCGGAATGGTCGGGCGCCTCGATCCCCACCAGAACGGTGAGCGCACAGCCGATCTTCATCCCGTCCATCAGCGCCACGCGCCGCAGGATCACGCCGGATTGTTCGAGCTTCTGAATCCGTTTCCAGCAAGGGGTTTGCGACAGGCCCACCCGATCGGCGATCTGGGCGATGGGCAGGGTCGCGTCCTTTTGAAGCTCACTGATAATCTTTCTGTCGATCAGGTCCATTTTCTTCCCCACACAGAGAAACATATTCTCCAAGACCCGGCGAAATCGAAACAACGCCACCATTGAAAATAACGATAATGTCTGTCGTGATTATGGTGTCAACCGGTCCCGTGGCAAATGCCCGGACCAACGGGAGAAGACAGATGAAGCCTTTCCTCGCCTTCAAGGCAGCGGCGGCCGTTGCGGCCTCCCTTTGGCTGGCCGGGCCGGCGCTGGCCCAGAGCACCCTCCTGAACGTGTCCTACGATCCGACGCGGGAGTTCTACCGGGCCTATAACGATGCCTTCGCCAAGCACTGGGCTGAACAGGGCAACCCCGCGGCGCAGATATCCACCTCTCACGGCGGCTCCGGCTCACAGGCGCGGGCGGTGATCGACGGGCTGGACGCGCAGGTGGTGACGCTGGCGCTTGCCGCCGACATCGACGCGATTGCGGAGCGGACGGGCAAGCTCCCGGCCGACTGGCAGGGGAAGCTGCCGCACAATTCCTCGCCCTACACCTCCACCATCGTGTTCCTCGTCCGCGCCGGCAACCCCAAGGGGATCAGCGACTGGGGCGATCTGGTGAAGGACGGGGTGGAGGTCATCACCCCCAATCCGAAAACCTCCGGCGGGGCGCGCTGGAACTACCTCGCCGCCTGGGCCTGGGCCGAAAAGACCTATGGCGACGAGGCGAAGGCGCAGGATTACGTGAAGCAGCTCTTCACCCATGTCCCCGTGCTCGACACCGGCGCGCGCGGCTCCACCACCACCTTCGCCCAGCGCGGTCTGGGCGATGTGCTGCTCGCCTGGGAGAACGAGGCCTACCTCGCGCTGGAGGAGCTTGGCCCCAGTGAGTTCGAGATCGTCGTGCCCTCGCTCTCCATCCTCGCAGAGCCGCCCGTGGCGCTGGTGGAGGGCAACATCAAGTCCGACGCGCAGCGCAAGCTGGCCACCGAATACCTGAACTGGCTCTATTCGCCGGAGGCGCAGGCCATCGCGGCGAAGAACTACTACCGGGCATGGGACACGTCGAAGGCCGATCTCGAAGACGTGGCGCGCTTTCCGAAACTCGATCTCGTGACCATCGAGCATTTCGGCGGCTGGAAAAAGGCGCAGGCCACGCATTTCGCCGACGGCGGCATCTTCGACCAGATCTACAGCGCGAAATGATGCGCGGCACCGCTCTCCGCCGATCCCCGATACCGGGGTTCGGCCTGTCGATGGGGGTGACGCTGGCGATGCTGTCGATCATCGTCCTGCTGCCCATCGGCGCCCTGCTTCTCCGGGGCGCCAGCTACGGGCCGGCGAATGTCTGGTCGGTGGCGACCGAGCCCCGCGTTCTCGCGGCGCTCCTGCTGTCGTTCCGGCTGTCGCTCTACGCCGCGCTGTTCAACCTTGTGTTCGGGGTGCTGCTGGCCTGGGTGCTTGTGCGCTACCGCTTTCCGGGCCGGCGGCTCATAGATGCTGCCGTGGACCTGCCCTTTGCCCTGCCGACGGCGGTGGCGGGCATCGCGCTCACCGCTCTCTACGCGCCCAAGGGGGCCTTCGGGGCATTGGCGGTGGAGTATTTCGGCACCCGCATCGCCTATACCCAGATCGGCATCTTCATCGCGCTGGTCTTCGTGGGGCTGCCTTTCGTCGTCCGCACCGTGCAACCGGTGATCGAGGAAGTGGACCGCCAGTGGGAGGAGGTTTCCGCCACGCTGGGCGCCTCCCGCTTCTACACGATCCGCCGCGTGGTGCTGCCGGTGCTGCTGCCCGCCGCGCTGACCGGTTTCGCGCTCTCGCTGGCGCGGGCGGTGGGTGAATACGGCTCCGTGATCTTCATCGCCGGCAACCTGCCGATGAAGACGGAGATCGCCCCCCTGCTCATCGTCATCCGGCTGGAGCAGTTCGATTACGACGGGGCGGCGGCCATCGGCATCGCCATGCTGCTGATCGCCTTCGCCATGCTGTTCCTCATCAACATCATCCAGATCTGGAGCCGGAGGAGAAGCGGCCATGTCTGACATATCCGCCCGGTCCGGGTCTCACTCCCCCCCGCAAAGCCGCTTTCGCGACCCCGCCAACGAAAGCCCGGCCTTCCGCGCCGGGCTGACCGTCCTTGTGCTCGGGGTGCTGGCGGTGCTGCTCGTAGCACCGCTGGTGGTGGTGTTTTCCGAGGCGCTGGCACGCGGCTGGTTCGCGGCGGTCACCTCCCTGTCCAACCCGGATGCGTGGTCGGCGATCCGGCTCACGCTCATCGTCACGGCGATCTCGGTGCCGCTGAACGCGGTCTTCGGTGTCTCTGCCGCCTGGGCGATCACCAAGTTCGATTTTCCGGGCAAGGCCTTCCTCATCACGCTGATCGACCTGCCGTTTTCCGTCTCGCCCGTGGTGGCGGGGCTTTGCCTCGTGCTGCTGTTCGGGGCGAACAGCCTTGTCGGTGGATGGCTCGTGGCGCACGGTTTTCCCATCGTGTTCGCCCTGCCGGGGATCGTGCTGGCAACGATGTTCGTCACCTTCCCCTTCGTTGCGCGGGAACTGATCCCGGTGATGATCGAGCAGGGCAAGGATGAGGAGGAAGCCGCCCTGACGCTGGGTGCCTCCGGCTGGCGGACCTTCATGACGGTCACGCTGCCGAACATCCGCTGGGCGCTGCTCTACGGCGTTCTGCTCTGCAATGCCCGTGCGATGGGGGAATTCGGCGCGGTCGCCGTCGTCTCCGGCAAGATCCGCGGCCAGACCGCCACGATGCCGATCACCATCGAGATGCTCTACAACGAATACCTGTCGGTCGCGGCCTTCTCCATGGCGGCGCTTCTGACGCTTCTTGCGCTTCTCACCCTTGCGCTCAAATCCTTCCTGGAGTGGCGTTATGCCGATCAGCTCGCCGCCACGCTCCGCCATTGAGAGGCCGATCATGCATATCGAGATCGACGAAATCGCCAAGACCTTTGACGGAACGACGGCGTTGCATCCCGTCAGCCTCTCCATTCCCACGGGGGCACTGGTGGCGCTTCTCGGGCCCTCCGGCTCCGGCAAGACGACGCTCCTGCGCATTCTGGGCGGGCTGGAATACCCGACCTCGGGCCGGGTGCTCTTCGACGGGGTGGATGCGACGGGGCTTTCGGTGCAGGAGCGGCGCGCGGGCTTCGTCTTCCAGTCCTACGCGCTTTTCCGCCACATGACGGTGTTCGAGAACATCGCCTATGGCCTGCGCGCCCGCCCCCGCAAGACCCGGCCCTCCAACGAGGAAATCCGCCGGCGCGTGACGAAGCTGCTGGAACTGATCCAGCTTCCCGACATCGGCAAACGCTACCCGAGCCAGCTCTCGGGCGGCCAGCGGCAGCGGGTGGCGCTGGCGCGTGCGCTGGCCATCGAGCCGCGGATGCTGCTGCTGGACGAACCCTTCGGCGCGCTGGACGCCCGTGTCCGCCGGGAGCTCCGCCATGGCCTGCGCGAGATCCACGACGCGACCGGCGTCACCTCCGTCTTCGTCACCCACGATCAGGAGGAGGCGATGGAACTGGCCGATCTGGTGGTCGTCATGTCCATGGGCCGGATCGAGCAGATCGGCCGCCCCGGCGACATTCGCGCCCGTCCCGCCACACCGTTCGTCAAGGACTTCCTTTCCGTCTGACGCCGCTCTGGCGCGCGCGGGTCGATGGGGCTACCAACGGCCTGCAACCGACCGGAGTTCCTCATGCCCGACACCTACGTGATCCCCGCGCCGCGCCCCGTGACCCTGCCCGTCGCGGGGGAGACCGCGCTTTTCCCAGTTCGCCGCGTCTATTGCGTCGGGCGCAACTATGCCGAACACGCGCGCGAAATGGGCCATTCCGGCAAGGAGCCGCCGTTCTTTTTCCAGAAGAATCCCGACAACCTGACGACGGAGGGCGTCTTCCCCTACCCCTCCCGCACCGCCGACCTGCACCATGAAGTCGAGCTGGTCGTCGCTCTGGCGAAGGGCGGGCGCGACATCCCCGCGGCCGAGGCGCTGGATCACGTCTATGGCTATGCCATCGGCCTCGACATGACCCGCCGCGACCTTCAGGCGGAGGCGAAGAAGGCCGGACGCCCGTGGGAGGCTGCAAAGGCCGCGGATCGCTCCGCGCCGGTGTCCCCTCTTCACCCCGTGGCCGAGGTGGGCCACCCGGATCACGGCGCCATCACGCTGAAGGTGGACGGGGAGCTTCGCCAGTCCGGGGATCTGGCCGATCAGATCTGGTCCGTTGCCGATGTGATCGCGCATCTGTCCGGTCTGTTCGAACTGGCTCCGGGTGATCTCATCATGACCGGCACGCCGGCTGGCGTCGGCGCCGTTCAGCGGGGCCAGGTGATGACCGCTGCCATCGAGGGCCTGGGCGTCCTGGACGTCCGCGTCGTCTGATCGCTGCGTTAGCGCCTCCTTAACCCGGTGCGGCTAGTCTCGCCGGGTCAGGGAGGCGAGCCATGCAGAACGACAAGCGCCCGATCATCATCAAGCGCAAGAAGATCGTCGCCGGGGGTCACCACGGCGGCGCCTGGAAGGTGGCATATGCGGATTTCGTGACCGCGATGATGGCCTTCTTCATGCTCATGTGGCTGCTCAACGCCACGACGGAGAAGCAGCGCAAGGGCATCGCCGATTATTTCAACCCGACCATCCCCGTCAATCGCGTCTCCGGCGGCGGAGACGGCGCCTTCGGCGGTGACAGCATCTTTTCCGAGGATACGCTGGTCCACAACGGCACCGGGGCCTCGCAAAGCCGCGCGATGCGCGAGCGGCAGGCGCGCGGCGTCAACGGCGTGACGCTGGACGCGGATATTCAGCGCGCGCGCGAAGGAATGGAGGCGCTGCTTCAGGGCCGCACCGGCGACAGCCTCACCCTCCGCAGCAAGCTCATCCACCTCGCCACGCGTGTCAGCGACGAGGGGTTGATCGTGGAGCTTTTCGACACGGACGGCGCCGCGCTGTTCGAGCCGGAATCGGCCACGCCGACCCCCCTCCTGCGCGATCTCACCGGCGTCGTGGCCTCCGTCTATCTGCAATCGCGCAATCCTGTCGCGGTGGAGGCGCATGTGCGCAGCTATCCCCTGCCGCTCGCGCGGAACCCCGTGTGGGACCTGACGACGGCCCGTGCCGACGCCGCGCGCCGTCTTATGGAGGATGCAGGCTTTCCCGCCGCGCGTCTGCAGCGGGTTACGGGCCATGCAGACCGTCGCCCCGCCGCCGCAGATCGGGCCTCCCCCCGCAACAACCGCGTGGAGATCATCCTTCTGCGCAAAAAATGACACGCGTTAGCGGGTTCTTAAGCCCCTGAAAGCAAAAGTCGGACAACGACATCCGAATCCGAACCTCGAAAGGCATCAGAATGTCCATATCCTCCTCACTCAACGCGGGCGTGGCCGGGCTCAACGCGAATGCCGTGCGGCTCGCGACGATCTCGGACAATATCGCGAACTCCGGCACCTATGGCTACAAGCGGGCGGAGGCGGATTTCCTCTCCATGGTCATCGGCTCCGGCACGGCGGGCGCGGCCAGTTTTTCCGCCGGGGGCGTTCGTGCGACGACGGGCCGCGTGGTCGATCAGCGGGGCGGCCTCGTCGGGACGTCCAACGCCACCGACATCGCGGTAAGCGGACGCGGCTTCCTGCCCGTCTCCTCCACTGCCTCCATCGGGTCGGGCGACACACCCTTGATGCTTGCCACCACAGGCTCGTTCCGTGCGGACCAGAACGGCTACCTCACCACGAGCTCGGGCCTCGTCCTGCTTGGCTGGCCAGCCAATCCCGACGGGACGATCCCCACGTATCCGCGGGATTCGGAAGCCGCGCTTCAGCCGATTCAGATCACGGCCAACCAGTATGTCGGCAACCCGACGAAGAACATCACCCTCGGCGCCAACCTGCCCGCCACCGCAACTGGTCCCGGGGCGAGCGGGGAGCCTTATGAGATGTCGGTCGAATACTTCGGCAACCTCGGCACCACGGAAGGGCTGAAAGTCACCTACACCCCCTCCACCACGACGCCGAACCAGTGGACGATGACGGTCCATGACGAGGCGAGCGGAGCGGACATCGGCATTTTCGAACTGACCTTCGACGATACGGCGGCCAAGGGCGGCACCCTTGCCTCCGTCGCCGTGACGGGCGGCGTGAACACGCCCGGTTACGATGCGGCGACGGGCAAGCTCAACCTGACGACGGCAAGCGGCAGCATCGCCATCGGGATCGGCACTCTCGGCTCGAACAGCGGGCTGACCCAACTGTCGGACACGTTCGCAACGCGCCCCAGCGAGAAAGACGGCTCTCCGGTCGGCAACCTCGCCTCCGTCGAATTCACCGCCGACGGCAGGCTGAACGCGATCTACGACAACGGCAGCACCCGCACGATTTACCAGGTGCCCGTGATCGACGTTCCCAACCCGAACGGTCTGCTGGCGGGCAGCAACCAGACATTCCGGCTGTCTTCGCAAAGTGGTCCGATGTTTCTCTGGGACGCGGGCAAGGGGCCGGTCGGCGGTGTGACAGGCTTTGCCCGGGAAGAGTCGGCTACGGATGTCGCAAGCGAGTTGACGCAGCTCATTCAGACCCAGAGGGCCTATTCCTCCAACGCCAAGGTCATTCAGACCGTGGATGAGATGCTGCAGGAAACCACGAACATCAAACGGTAAACCCGATGAGCATTTCACAGGCTCTTTCAAATGCTGCGAGCGGGCTTTCCGTCGTCGGTCGCACGACGGGCGTGGTGTCGGCCAACCTCGCGAACAGCCTGACCCCGGGTTACAGCCGGCAGGAGGTCGTCGTCTCGAACATCGCCGGCAATGCCGGAACCGGCGTCAGGGTCACGGCCGTCCTGCGGGATGTGGACCCTGCGCTGACGCTCCAGCGGCTGAAAGCTCAGTCTGAGGCCGCGGGCACGGGGGTGGAAGCCGCCTTCCTGAAAGCGTTGGAGGACAGCATCGGCACCAGTGACTCCGGCGATTCGCTCTCTGCCAGGGTCGCACGGCTTGGCGCCACTCTGGCCACAGCCTCCAGCCTGCCTTCCTCCGAAAGCCGGTTGGCGGATGTGCTGTCGGCGGCAAAGGCGCTCGCCGGCAAGATCAACGGCATCGGACAGGCTGCGCAGGAGGCACGTGCTGCCGCCGATCAGAAGCTCGCGGCAGATGTCGGGATGGTGAATGCCAACCTGTCGCGGATCGACGAATTGAACCGTGCCGTCGTTGCCGGGGCTGCCCGCGGCAGTGATATCAACACCCTTCTCGATGAGCGGCAAAGGCTCGTCGATGGTATCGCCGATGCCCTTCCGGTGCGCCAGACGCTGCAGGATGACGGCCGTATATCGCTTCACCTCAGCGACGGAACGACCCTGCTGGAAGGCTCAAGGGTTGCCAAACTGGGCTTCTCACCCGCAGGGGACGTAACGGCTGCCACGACGGTCGAAAACGGCCTTCTCTCCGGCGTCACACTGGACGGGAAGCCGCTGTCCCTTGGTGCCGGAGGCAGGGTCGGCGAGGGCAGGATCGCGGCACAGTTGACCATCCGCGATCAACTCGCCCCCGCGTTGCAGAGTGAGGCGGATGCGCTTGCAGGCGATTTGATCGCCAGGTTCGATGCCGCGGCAAAGACCCTCGCCCCGGATGGCGCGGGTCTTTTTCAGGACGCCTCCGGTACCGGCGGCGCAGGGCTGGCGAGCCGGTTGGTCATAGCCGCTGATTACGATCCCGATCAGGGAGGGGAGTTGTGGCGCATCCGGAACGGCGCAGGCACCACGACAGAGCGGCCAGGTGACGCGGGCGGACTTATTGCTCTCTCAACCGCGATGGAAAAGGAAAAGCCCCTGACGGAAAGCGCGGCCGCTCTTCTCTCCGGCGTGGCTACCCGCCGTCTCTCGGCGGAGATGGAGGCGAGTTTCAGAACCGCGCGAAGTGACCAGCTCCGCAGTGCCGAAGCCGCGCGGGGCGTCAACTCCGACGAGGAGGTGCAAAAGCTGCTCCTGATGGAGCAGGCATTTGCGGCCAATGCACGTGTCCTTCAGGCCGCTGACGAGATGATGAAAACGCTGCTGGGGATACGCTGATGATGGGTGGAATGGGAATCGGGGATCTGGCCCGCAGCCTTGCCTTGCGAAAATCCACGGGAGCGACGCAGAAAGCGCTTTCACGCGCGATGCAGGAGGCGACAACCGGGGCTCCGACCGACAGGTCCGCACGCCTTGGGGGAGACCACCGCCTGGACAGCCGCCTGAACACCAGATTGGCGAGCCTTGCCGCCTGGCGCACAACGGCGACAGAGGCCGCCCTATCGGCCGCCACAATGCAGGAGTCGCTTACTTCTCTGAAGGAATCCCTGGAATCCGGCCGGCAGTCCGCCATCCTTGCGTCGAGCACGGAAGACCCTGCATCGCGACGCGCGGTCGCGAACGATCTTCACGCGCGTTTCGGGACTGCCGTATCGACCATCAACATGCAGTCCTCCGGTCAGCCCGTATTCGGTGGCGCGGCGGCGGCGGGCCCTGCGATCAAGGAGGCGGCGGAAATTCTCGCAGGTCTCGCGGACGCGATCTCGGCATCGGGAGCACAGACCGCGTCAGATATCGCGGCGACGGTTTCCGGCTGGTTCGACACGCCCGCCAATTACTACCTTGGCGACAGCCAGCCCCGAAGCCCGGTCCCGATCGGCGCGGGAGAAGCGGTCAGCCTGTCTCTTCGCGCAGATGCTCCGGCCTTCCGGCAGACGTTGGAAGCCTTGGCTCTCGGCGCGCTCTCCGCCCCCCTTCCCGATGCCCAGAGCGGTGCGATGATCGGTCTCGCCGCGCTTCGCATGTCGGAAGCGACGGATGGCATCGTGGCTGCGGCAGCTGATCTTGGCACGACAGAGGCCCGTATCGACGCGGTGCGAACGCGCAACTCGGCCGAGGAAACGGCTACGAAAGCGCGTTTGGTGGAAATCGCCGGTGTCGATCCGTATGAGGCCGCGATAGACCTCGACGCCACACAGAAGCAACTCGAACTGCTCTATGAGCTTACAGGCCGCCTTTCCTCGCTCACACTGACGAATTATCTGCGATGATCCGTTTCTTCGCCTTTCTGCTGGCAGGTCTGATCCTCTCCCTGTCCGCGACCGCAGGGCCGATCCGCATCAAGGATCTCGTGGAGTTCGACGGCGTCCGCGGCAATGACCTCGTCGGCTATGGGCTGGTTGTCGGGCTCAACGGGACTGGAGACGGGCTTAGAAACTCGCCCTTCACCGAAGAGATCATGACCAATATCCTCGAACGGCTTGGCGTAAACGTGACGGGTGAGCAATTTCGCCCCAAGAACGTCGCCGCGGTATTGGTCACCGCAGAGCTTCCCCCCTTTGCGCGCGCGGGGGGGCGGATAGATGTCACCGTCTCGACCATCGGGGATGCAAAGAGCCTTCTGGGCGGAACGCTGGTGATGACCCCGCTGAACGGGGCGGATGGGCAGATTTACGCGGTCGCACAGGGAACCATCATAGCCGGCGGCACAGTCGCGGCGGGTCAGGCCGCCAGCGTGACCGAGGGTGTCCCGACGGCCGGCAGCATTCCGGGCGGCGGCCGCGTGGAGCGGGAGATCGGCTTCGAGCTGGGTGATCTGGAGGCGCTTCGGCTTGCCCTGCGCGCGCCCGATTTCACAACGGCTGCGCGGATCGAGGCAGCGATCAACGGCGACTTCGGTCGCCCGGTGGCGCGAATGCTGGATTCGGGCACGGTGGCGCTGGATATCGCCGGGACACGCATGGCATCTGCCGCACATGTGCTGACCCGTATCGAAGCGCTTATGGTGGAGCCGCAGCAGCGCGCGCGCGTCGTCGTCGATCAACGCTCCGGCACGATCGTGATGGGACAGGACGTCCGCATCTCCCGCGTCGCTGTCGCGCAGGGCAATCTGACCCTGCGGGTGGAGGAAGCCCCGCTCGTCGTGCAGCCCAACCCGTTCGCACGGGGCGAGACGGTGATCGTGCCGCGGTCCTCCGCCTCGATAGAGGAGCAACCGGGTGTCGGGCTGGCGGAGGTTTCCGCCTCCACATCGCTGTCGGATGTCGTCGCGGGCCTCAATGCGTTGGGGGTCGGTCCGCGGGACATGATCGACATCCTCAAGAGCATCAATGCGGCGGGAGCGCTGCACGCGGAATTGCTGGTCAAGTAGGGAGGGGCGAAAGCGGTGAATGCTGGCCGCTCAACGCTTTGCGGGCCGGGTCCAAATACGGTCCCCGCTCGCCTCGGCGACACTCAGGATGCGCAGGACGCCTCCGTTCGCGTGCAGCGCCAGCGCGCCCGATCGTTCGAGCGACGCTCCATCGATGATGTCGCACGCGCCTTGACGCAATGGCGATGTCCCGTCCGGCAAGCGAATGGAGGTGAGGAGAATGGCCCCATCGCGGCAGTTCTCCTGGACGAGGTCAGCGGCACCCCGCCCAGTGATATGGACGATCTCCCGATCTGCGGCGCGATACCGGACGACACTCCCGTCACGCGCCATACCCGGTCGCCGCGCGGCGACTTCGGCACTTGCGAGATCGCCATCCCGCTGCAGCCAGCCGGTCACCGCAAAGGCATCGCCCCGCCCGCGCGACAGCGCCCGACCTTCTGCGGTGAGGAGGCCGGAGACGGCGCCGCTCTCTGAGATCAGTACGAGCGGGCGGGCTGCACCGTGCCAGAAAAGCCAGCCCCCCATCACCAAGGGCACCATGCCCGCCCATCGCGACGGCCCGGGCCAGAGGGTGAGCCAGAGGAGGGACACCACAACCAGCGGCAGCGCTCCGGGCGGCGGGATCCGAACCGCGGAAACCACTCCGTCAAGACCGGCCACCGTCTCCGCCACGCGGAGAACGCCCTGCGACCCCAGCCCGACCAGCCACAGGGGAGCCGTCTCAAGCCCCAGCGGCGCGAGCAGCAGCGCAACCACGGCAAACGGCATGACAAGCACCCCCATCAGCGGGCTGGCCAGCAGATTGGCGAGCAAGCCGTAATTCACCACCCGATTGAAGATCGCTGCGGTGAAAGGCATCGTCGCACCCCCGGCCACGGAGGAGGAAAAGAGCAGCATGATCGTCCCGTCGCTCCACCGTGGCCAGGGGCGGGCCCTGCCGGAAATCCAGCCGAAGGCGATGACGAGCGCCGTGGTTGCGGCGAAGGACATCTGGAACCCGGCATTGGTCAGGCTCTCGGGCCGCAGCAGGAGCACGATCACCCCGGCCAACGCGATGGAGCGGAGCGAAAGGGCGCGCCGGTCGCATATCACCGCGATCAGCATGACGGCCACCATGACGAAGGCACGCTCCGTCGCCACATCCCGCCCGGCGAGCGCGAGATAGAAGGCGGAGGCGGCAAGCGCGATGGCGGCGGCGATCTTCTTGGTCGGCAGACGCAGCGCCGCGCCCGGCATCAATGCCAGCCCGCGCCGCACCACGGCAAAGATGAAGGCGGCCAGCATGCTCATGTGCATGCCGGAAATCGAAAGCTGATGAGAGAGGTTGGAATCCCGCATCGCATCATTCGCGGCGGCGGAAATACCGGAGCGGTCGCCCGTAGTGACGGCTGCGGCGAAACCCCCGGCATCGCCCGGAATATGCGCGCGGATACCGGCGGAAAGCGTCATGCGGATACGGTCTATCAACAGGCCGAGGTCATTCTGCGAGGGGGCCACCGTCATCACCGGCGTCCGGCTGTAGCCCACGGCGCCCAGCCGCTCGAACCAGGCGGTGCGGCGGAAGTCGAAGCCGCTTGGCTCCGTCGGGCGGCCCGGCGGGGAGAGATGACCGGTGAGCATGATCCGCGTTCCGGGCGCGAGGGCATGCCCCGGCTCCTCCATCAGCGAGACGCGCACCCGCTCCGGCGTCCGGTCGGGCGCCATGCGGGCCAGAGTCACCTGATCCAGCGTCAGGCGGAGACGGTCGCTTCCCGAACGGTCGATCTCCACGAGACGCCCTTCGACAGGGCCGTAGTAGCGGAAGGAGAGCACGGGTGCTGCGACCATATGGGTGCGAAGCAGGATCAGCAGGAACCCCGCCAGCACGAGGCAGGGCACCGCTGCCACGGGCCGCCAGCGGTGCGGCCCCCGGAACCAGAGACCCGCGGAGACGGCGCAGAGAATCACCGCCGCCCAGACAAAGGCGTGAGACGGCTCCCGGAGAAGCGCCAGATACCACGCGATGCCAAGGCCCAGCAGCACCGGGACGAAGGGGAACAGCCGCCCCCGTGCCCGCGCAAGTCCCTCCAGCGGAAGGCCCAGAAGCGCCAGAATACGCCGCGAAGTGCCCTCTCCGTTCCGCGTGGAGCCACGTGGTTGCTGTCCCTCGTCCAAGATCGCCATCGCGCGCGGCTTGCCCTCCCCCGGCCGATTGCCTACAGAGACGCCGAAGCCATAACGCAGACATGGTTTCTGAATGGTTAATTCCGAAAGGCCCCGCGCATGTCCGCCGCCCGCCCGGTTGTCACCCGTTTCGCCCCCTCGCCCACCGGTTACCTGCATATCGGCGGTGCGCGGACGGCCCTGTTCAACTGGCTCTATGCCCGCGGGCGCGGGGGCCGGTTCCTGCTCCGTATCGAGGATACGGACCGCGAACGCTCCACGCCCGAGGCGACGGCGGCGATCCTCCGCGGCCTGACATGGCTCGGCCTCGACTGGGACGGCGATGCCGTGAGCCAGTTCGAGCAGCGCGACCGTCACGCGGAAGTCGCGCATGAGATGATGGCGCGCGACTGCGCCTATCGCTGCTACTCCACGCAGGAGGAGATCGAAGCCTTCCGGGAGGCCGCGCGGGCGGAGGGACGCTCCACGCTGTTTCTGTCGCCCTGGCGCGATGCCGACCCGGCGACCTGGCCCGACGCCCCCTATGTCATCCGCCTGAAGGCGCCCCGCGAAGGGACGACCGTCGTGGAGGATGCCGTGCAGGGCGAAGTGACCTTCCGCAACGATCAGCTCGACGACATGGTGCTGCTGCGCTCGGACGGCACGCCCACCTACATGCTGGCGGTGGTGGTGGACGATCACGACATGGGCGTGACCCATGTCATTCGCGGCGACGACCACCTGAACAATGCCGCGCGGCAGACGCAGATCTACCGCGCGATGGACTGGGAGGTGCCGGTCTGGGCGCATATCCCGCTCATCCACGGGCCGGACGGAAAGAAGCTCTCCAAGCGTCACGGCGCGCTGGGGGTGGAGGAATATCAGGCCATGGGCTATCCCGCCGCGGGCATGCGCAACTATCTTGCGCGGCTCGGGTGGAGTCATGGCAATGACGAGTTCTTCACCACGGCACAGGCGTTGGAATGGTTCGACCTCCCGGGGATCGGCCGCGCGCCTGCGCGACTCGATTTCAAGAAACTGGAGAACATCTGCGGCCAGCATATCGCCGCCACGCCGGACGAAGAACTTGTGCCCGAAATAGAGGCATACCTCGCCGCGGCCGACGAACCACCCCTGACGGAGAAACAGCGCAGCGGCTTGCTGCAAGCGATGTATTCACTCAAGGATCGTGCGAAGACCTTTGTCGATCTCATTGAGAAGGCAAGATTTGTTCTGATCGAACATCCGATTTCGCGGGATGACGCCGCGGAAGCCGCCCTGACCGATGATGCGCGCGGTATACTTCGGGATACGGCTGCGCTCTTGCGGACCACACCCTGGGAGCGGCATACACTCGAAGCGGCGGTGGCGGAGGTCGCCGGAGCGCGCGGACTGGGACTGGGCAAGGTTGCCCCGGCCTTGCGTGCGGCTCTGGCGGGGCGCATGCTTTCGCCGAGCGTTTTCGACATGATGCTTGTCATCGGTCGCGACGAGACAATTTCCCGCCTGGAGGATGCGGCTTCCTGAGCCGCCACCGGGCTTCCAAGACAACCGGCATCCCCGCCGGAGCATGAAAGGGACGAAGATGGCTGACATGGCAGAGACGAGCAAGAAGGCGACGCTGACATTCGAAGGCAAGACCATCGAATTGCCGATCATGTCGCCAACACTCGGCCCGGACGTGCTGGATATCCGCAAGCTGTACGCGCAGGGCGACGTGTTCACCTTCGATCCGGGCTTCACCTCGACCGCGGCCTGCGAATCCACGATCACCTACATTGACGGCGACAAGGGCGAGCTTCTGTATCGCGGCTACCCGATCGAGCAACTGGCCGCCGAGTCGCATCACCTCGAAGTCTGCTACCTGCTGCTCTACGGAGAGCTGCCGACCGCCAAGCAACTCGCCGATTTCGAGACGCTGGTCACGCGCCACACCATGGTGCATGAGCAGATGACCAACTTCTTCCGCGGCTTCCGCCGCGACGCGCATCCGATGGCGACCATGGTCGGCGTCGTGGGCGCCATGTCCGCCTTCTATCACGACTCCACCGACATCAACGATCCGTGGCAGCGGGAAGTGGCCGCCATCCGGCTGATCGCGAAGCTGCCGACCATCGCGGCGATGGCGCATAAATATTCCATCGGCCAGCCGTTCGTGTATCCGAGGAACGACCTCGATTACGCATCGAACTTCCTTTACATGTGCTTTGCCGTCCCGGCGGAGGAGTACAAGGTCAACCCGATCCTCGCGAAAGCGCTCGACCGGATCATGATGCTGCACGCCGATCACGAGCAGAACGCCTCCACCTCCACGGTGCGTCTGGCCGGGTCTTCGGGCGCGAACCCGTTCGCCTGCATCGCGGCAGGCATCGCCTGTCTCTGGGGTCCGGCGCATGGCGGCGCGAACCAGGCGGCGCTGGAGATGCTGCGCCAGATCGGCACGGTGGACAAGATCCCGGAATACATTGCCAAGGCGAAGGACAAGAACGATCCGTTCCGCCTGATGGGCTTCGGCCACCGGGTTTACAAGAACTTCGACCCGCGCGCCAAGGTGATGAAGGAGAGCGCCGACGAGGTGCTCGGCCTGCTCGGGGTCGAGAACAACCCGACGCTGCAGGTCGCCAAGGAACTGGAGCGCATCGCGCTGGAGGATGACTACTTCATCGAGAAGAAGCTCTATCCGAACGTGGACTTCTACTCCGGCATCATCCTCGAGGCGATGGGCTTCCCGACCGCGATGTTCACGCCGATCTTCGCGCTGTCCCGCACGGTTGGCTGGATCTCCCAGTGGAAGGAGATGATCTCCGATCCGCAACTGAAGATCGGCCGTCCGCGCCAGCTTTATGTGGGCGCGACGGCCCGCGATTACAGCGATATCAAGTCGCGCTGATCGCATCAAACCGCCTGCCGAGGCCGCCCTTCCGGGCGGCCTCTTTCATTTCCGGGTATTTCTGGCAGTTTTAGGGGTGCAACTTTTGAAACACGGGCGTATGGAGGGGCGGGAAAAGTTGACAAAAAGAATCTGCATCATGCTGAAAGCCCCGTCGAAGACCAAGTTGAGCCGGGCAGCAGGCGCTGCCGTCGCCTTCGCCCTTCTTTCCAGTGGTGCGATGGCGCAGGACGCGCCGCAGCCGCAGGTCCAGCCACAGGCCCCGGAAATCACCGCGCCCTCTGCCCCCGCGCTTCCCACCGGGGAGGGCAGCGGTGCCCCCGCCGCAGAAAGCGCGCCTGCAGCCGCGCCCTCCCCCGCCGGAGCGGCGCCAGAAGCGGGTGCCCCCGCGACGCCGGCTGATGGTGCGTCCAACGCCCCCTCGGCTGTCACGCCGGAGACAGCAGCCGCGCCCGCCCTGACGCCTTCCCCGACGGACGGCACAGCGGCGGACGCTGCGGCGGCGGACGCTGCGGCAGACGCGGGCATCCCGTCCGACACCGGGTCCGCGGAAGCGCTTGCGCCGGAGATGTTGGCGATCCCCGCCGATACCCTGCCCCATGACCTTTCCCCCTGGGGGATGTTCATGGCCGCCGATATGGTGGTGAAGGGGGTCATGCTCGGCCTTGCCCTTGCCTCGCTGGCCTGCTGGACGATCCTCGTGGTCAAGGCTTTCGAGATCGCGGGCGCCAAGCGGAACGCGAACCGCGCCCTGCGGGCCATCTACAGCGCGCAGACGCTGGAGGAGGCGCGCGCCTCCGCGGGCAACCGCAAGGATCCCGCCGCCTTCATGCTCCGCGCCGCCGAGGAAGAATACCAGCGGTCCGAAGCCGCGATCGAAGATGCGGGCGGCGAGGGCTTGAAGGAACGCGTCTCCTCCCTGCTCGGCCGGGTCGAGCTTCAGGCCGGGCGCCGCCTATCGCGCGGCACGGGCATTCTGGCCACCGTCGGCTCCATCGCGCCCTTTGTCGGCCTGTTCGGCACGGTCTGGGGGATCATGAACTCCTTCATCGGCATTTCCGAATCGCAGACGACCAACCTTGCCGTCGTCGCGCCGGGGATCGCCGAGGCGCTGCTGGCCACCGCCATCGGTCTGGTCGCGGCCATTCCCGCCGTGGTGATCTACAACATGTTCGCCCGCTCCATCACCGGCTACCGTGCGCTGCTCGGCGATGCCGGCGCGGGGATCGAACGGCTGGTGAGCCGCGATCTCGACTTCCGCAACATGCGGCGCGGCGGCCTGCGTCACCGTCAGGCGGCGGAGTGAACCATGGCAGGCGGCATCCGCGAAAATCAGGGCGACGACCTTCCCGAAGCGCATGAGATCAACGTCACGCCGTTCATCGACGTGATGCTCGTACTGCTCATCATCTTCATGGTGGCCGCACCGCTGGCCACGGTGGATGTGAAGGTTGACCTGCCCGCCTCCACCGCCCAGCCCGCACAACGGCCGGACAAGCCGCTCTACGTCACCGTGGGGTCGGACCTCGGCCTGTCGATCGGCAACGATCCGGTGACGGAGGACGGGCTGAAAGCGGCGCTGGACACGTTCACGGGCGGCGATCACGAGCAGCGGGTGTTCCTGCGCGCCGACAAGACGGTGGCCTATGGCGACCTGATGGAAGTGATGAACAAGCTGCGCGAGGCGGGGTATCTCAAGATCGCGCTGGTCGGGCTGGAGAGTTTTGCGACACCGCCCGCGGGGTTGCAGCCATGACCGCTGCCCATGTCGACTGGACCGACACCATCGGAACGGGTCGTCGGCTGGGTGAAGTGTCGCTCTGGGCCGGGGGCGCGGTGCTGGTGCTCGGCGTCCACATGGCTGCCGCGGCCTATCTTCTGAACCATACCGCGCCGCCGCCGCCGGGCATGCCCGAAACCTATGTGATCGACATCGCGCCGGAGATGTTCGCCGCGCCGGAGGATCTGGTCTCCGACGACTCCCCCATGGCGATGCAGGCCGCGCCCGACCTGCCGCAGGCCCCGGAGGAGATCGAGGCGGAGGACATGCCCGACCCCGTGACCGACCCGATCCAGCAGGCGGAGATGACACCGCCGCCGGACATCACTCCGCCCGATACGCAGCCCATCATGGATGAGCCGCCCCCGCCCGAGCCGGTGGAGGAACTGCCCACGGTCGCCGAGCAGGCGGAGGTCGCCTTGCCTCAGGTCTCCTCACCCCCCCCGCCGCGGCCACAGCGCCGTCAGGCCACAACCACGCGGCCACCCGCCCCGCAGACACAGGTCCCGCCCCGTGTAGAGGCCCCGCGTGCCGAAGCTGCCGCCGCACCCCGCGCCGCGCAGGGCGCCAGCAATGCACAGGTCGAGCAGAAGTGGCGCGACCGGGCCTATGCCGTTGTTGCTCGGCACATGAAACGGTGGCGGAACACCAGCCGCAGGCCGCTGACCGTCATGATGACCATTCAGCATGATGCAGGCGGGCGGATCACTGCCGTGTCGCTGCGTGGTTCCACCGGGGATGCGCGGCTCGACCAGTCGCTGAATGCCCATGCACAACGGCTGCCGAACCTGCCCCCGCATCCGGGCGGCGGCGGAACGGTGAGCGTGCCGCTGGTGCTGGAGGGGCTGTAGGCCCCGCCAACAGGCTGCTGAAAAAGCGTTCCGGGGTTGCCCCCGGGGGCGTTCCTCACATTGGTGAGGAACGCCCCGGAAACCGCAAGTTTTGGCGCGTGCCCGAACAGATTTGCTCTGGGCGTAAGCCCGGGGAGAGGCCCGACTTTTTCGGCAGTCCGCTAGCAGGCTGCTGAAAAAGTTCTGAAATGTCATGGAGATGTGCCGGAAATCGGAAAATCGGCCCGAAACGCCCGGAAGTATGAAGTATATAGATCTCCGGCTGGATTTCGTCAGATTACGAACGATTTCCGCTCCAACACAGCCCAAAAAGCCGTTTTCGGCAGCCTGCTAGAGGACGGCTGTAGAACTGCGCCGGTTCCTCCGTCACCTTTCCCCGTCACACTTGCCCGGCGCTCGCTCACGCGCCGCGGAAGACCGGTTGCCGCTTTTCCCGGAAGGCGGCAACACCCTCCACGAAATCGGCTGTCCTGCCGCAGGCCGCCTGCAGCTCCGCCTCCAGCGCAAGTTGCGCGGGAAGGTCGTTGTCGAGACTCTGGCGCAGCGCCTGCTTGACCGCGCCGAAAGCGGCGCTCGGGCCGAGGGCGAGCTGCATGGCGCGGCGCTCCCAGTGCGAGCGGAACTCCTCATCCGGCACCGCTTCCCAGATCATGCCCCAGTCGGCCGCCTTGCGCGCCGGGACCGGATCGGCAAAGAGCATGGCCCCCATCGCACGGGCGAAACCGATCTGCCGGGGAAGGAAATAGGTGCCGCCCGCATCCGGGATCAGCCCGATACGGGTGAACGCCTGCAGAAACACCGCGCTTTCCGCCGCGATCACCACATCGGCCGCCAAAGCGAGATTGGCCCCCGCACCCGCAGCGACGCCGTTCACCGCAGCGATCACCGGGACCGGACAATCCGCGATGGCGCGCAGCATCGGCTCATATTCCTCGCGCAGAACGCGGCCGAGATCCATCGGGCCATCACCGCTCTCCGTCAGGTTCTGCCCCGAACAGAAGGCCCGCCCCTCGCCCGTCAGAACCAGCACCCGCGCACCGAGGGAGGGCGCTTCCTGCACCGCGCGGCGGATTTCGCTCCTCATGCGGGAGGAAAGCGCATTCATCGCACGCGGATCGTTCAGCGTGATGACGCCCACACCGTCGTGCTGGTGCCAGAGAATGGTTTCGTAGGTCATGAGTGCCTCCCTTTGCCAAAGGAGCATAGCCACGCCAAGGCCCCGCGGAAGGGCCAACCTTGCGTCACCCGGCGCTACTCTCCAAGGATGCGGCGCACCTTCTCCGCCTCCGCCTCGGTCAGCGGCTCGGGCTGTTCCCGGCTGGAGTCACGGCGGCGGACATAGGCAAAGGCGATGCCCCCCGCCGCCAGCAGCATCACCGGGCCGGCAAGCCACAGCACCCAGTTCATGCCGGTCACCGTCGGCTGGAGCAGCACGAATTCCCCGTAGCGGTCAACGACATAATCGATGACTCGCGCGTCGCTTTCGCCCGCCAGAAGCCGCTCCCGCACCAGAAGGCGCAGGTCGCGGGCGATGCCGGCATTCGACTCGTCGATATTCTCGTTCCGGCACTGGGTGCAGCGGAGACCCTGGCTGATGTGCCGCGCCCGGGCCTCCAGCCCCGGATCGGACAGCATCTCGTCCGGCTGAACGGCGAAGGCGGGACCGGCAAGGAGCAGGACCGCGACCAGCAGGCGCAGAACCCTCATTCCGCCGCGACCTGCACCGCCGGGGATTGCCGTCGCGCCCCCGCCGCGACGCGGTAGCGCCGGTCCGTGAGGCTGAGCAAACCGCCCAGAGACATCAGGATGGCGCCGCCCCAGATCCAGTTGGCAAAGGGCTTGATGTAGCTGCGGACGGCCCAGCCGCCCCCCGTCTGCGGATCCCCGATGACCAGGTAGATGTCGCGCAGGAAGCCGTTGTGGATCGCCGCCTCCGTGGTGGGCATTCCGGCGACGGGGTAGAAGCGTTTCTCCGGGTGCATGGTGGCGATGAAACGCCCCCCCTCCCGCACCGTCATATCGGCGGTCGTGGACTGGAAGTTGGGCCCCTGCACCCGCCGGACGCCGTCGAGCGTGATGGTATATTGCCCGACCTCAAAGCTTTCGCCCGTCTGGACGACGCGGATATCTTCCACATTCCACGCGAGCATCGCGGCAATGCCGATGAACGTCACGCCAAGGCCGCCATGCGCGACCGCCCGGCCCCAGTCGGCACGCGGCAGGCGGGTCAGGCGGCCAAGGCGGCGGCGGATCCCTTCCCGCCCCGTGCGCTGCCACAGGTCCACACCCGCGCCGAGAATGAGCCAGACGCCCAGCGCCACGCCGATCGGCCCCAGCGCGGAATGCCCGGACTGCACCGCATAGACCAGCAGCCCGATGGCCACGGACAGCGCCAGCGCGCCCCGCAGCGGAAGCAGGACGCGCCGCATCTCTCCCCGCTTCCACGGCAGGAGGGCGCCTGCCGGCAGGATTAGCGCCAGCACGATCATGAAGGGGGTGAAGGCGGCGTCGAAGAACGGCGGCCCGACGGAAAGGACGCGCCCGAAGGCAAGCTCCGCCACCAACGGCCAGATCGTTCCGATGAACACCACGAAGGCCGCGACGGCCAGCAGGATGTTATTGGCCACCAGCGCGGATTCACGGCTGACGAGGCTGAAGATGCCCTTGGCCTGCATCGACCCTGCCCGCGCGGCGTAGAGGGTGAGCGCACCGCCCACGAATACCGCGAGGATGGCGAGGATGAACACGCCCCGTGTCGGATCCGACGCAAAGGCATGGACGGAGGTGATCACACCGGACCGCACGATGAAGGTGCCAACGAGCGAGAAACCGAAGGCGAGGATCGCGAGCAGGATCGTCCAGCTTTTCAGGGCCTCCCGCTTTTCCACCACGATGGCGGAATGCAGCAGCGCGGCGGCGATCAGCCACGGCATGAAGGAGGCGTTCTCCACCGGATCCCAGAACCAGAAGCCGCCCCACCCCAGTTCGTAATAGGCCCACCAGCTTCCGAGCGCGATGCCGATGGTCAGGAAAAGCCATGCGGCCAGCGTCCAGGGCCGGACCCAGCGCGCCCAGGCGGCATCTACCTTGCCCTCGATCATCGCGGCGACGGCGAAGGAGAAGGACATGGAGAGCCCGACATAGCCAAGGTAGAGGAAGGGCGGATGGAAGGCGAGGCCCGGATCCTGCAAGAGCGGGTTCAGGTCCGTCCCGTTGAAGGGCGGCACCGCAAGGCGCAGGAACGGGTTCGAGGTGAAGAGGATGAAGGCGAGAAAGGCCACGCCGATCGCCGCCTGCACCGAAAGAACCCGCGCACGGAGCCGGTCGGGCAGATTGCCGCCGAACCAGCCCGCGCAGGCCCCGAACAGCGCAAGGATCAGCACCCAGAGGAGCATCGACCCCTCATGATTGCCCCAGACGCCCGCGACCTTGTAGAGCATCGGCTTGTCGGTATGCGAATTGGCAACCACCAGCCGCACCGAGAAATCCGAGGTCACGAAGGCATAGGTCAGGGCGGCGAAGGAGAAGGCGAGCAGCAGGAACTGCGCCGAGGCGGCAGGCTCCCCCACCGCCATCCACGCACGCCAACCCTTCTGCGCGCCCACGAAGGGGACGACCATCTGCAGGATGGCCACCATGAAGGCGAGGATGAGGGCGAAGTGGCCAAGCTCTACAAACATGCTGCCGATCATATGCCCTGTCCGCAGCCGCGCCAATCCCCCGGAAGTCTGGTCGCGCGGCAGTGATGTCGCGGGAGTGATGTCGCGGGAGGGAGAGGCCACCGGGGGGAGCCAGACTCCGTAAAACTGTCCCCAATCCCTCCCTCCGAATGGCGCTTCAGCAAACACCAAGCGGAATTTCGGCAGGTCAGTTCGCCCCCAATTCATTGACCGCCTGACAGGCTGCCGAGAAAGGCTTCAGGTCTGTGCCGGAGCGGAAATCGGTCACGGTCTGACTAAATCCAGCCGGAAATCTGCACATTTCGGATCACTGCCGGGCCGCATTTCCCGATTTCCAAAGCATGAACACGACGGTTCAGAACGTCTTCAGGAGCCTGCCAACCCGGTTTTGCACCGCCACAACGGGAAGGGCCGCATGCAGCTCTTGCACGGGCGGAGACTTCGGCGGGATGGCAGGGGAAGGGGCTTGTCCATGCTTCCCGGTGGCATCCCCCGGCCCTCGCACTGTCAGCCCTCATCATTTGGCGGAGCGGGGCGGGAGGAGCGGAGATAATGCGCCTCGCGCGCGCCGAAGTGGAAGGACACGACCGCCCCCAGCAGCCACCACAGCGGCTCCGGCACGGCAGCGAGACCCGTCATGCGCCGCGCGAAGGCTTCCGGATCCGTCATCGCATGGATGAACAGGCCGATCGTTCCGAGCGCGAGAAGCGGGCGCGGCAGGCGGTTCAGCCCATCGACGATCCGGTCATAGCGCGAAAGTTCCCCCGGCTTGCGCAGCAGGACATCCTCCCCCCGTTCGGCCGCCCGTGCGGCGATCTGACCGAAGAGCGCGGCGGCCGCCCCCAGCGCCTCCACCGCCCGCAGCCCTGCGCGGGGCGTCAGAGCCATGCCGACACCCGTGCGCGATGCTGGGCCGGGGTGTAATGCAGCGCCGCGGGCAGGAACGCCTCCGCCCGGACGATCCAGCCGCCCTTGCCCCCGTCGCGGCGCAGGCAATATTTGCGGCTGGCGGGCCGCCTGTCGGCGAGGCGATAGTAATAATCGCGCCGCGCGATACCATAGCTTTCCGCCAGCCGGTCCTCCCCCGCCTGACGAGCGGCGCGGCGGGTGGCGGCGGCTGTCTGCGGACCGACGATACCGTCCACAGCGCAGGGCTGGCCCAGACGGCCCAGCATCTCCTGCAACAGACGCACGGCGGTATCGCCGGAATGGACGCGCATGTCGAAAACCGGCGGCTGAAGCGCGCCGGGCAGCAGGTCGAGCCGCGGCCTGCGCCAGTAGTGCTCAAGGTAGATGTCCGTGGCCATCGGCGGGGTAAGCGCCAGCAGGTCATTCTCCGTTACCCGCCCATCTCCGTCGATGTCCAGCCCCAGCCCCCGCAGGGTTTTGAGCGTGATGCCAAGGTTCGTGGCCCCGCCCGGATCGTCGGGGTCGTTGACATAGCCACCTTCGCGCAGGACGATTTCCTCCGCGACGCGGCGGATCGACAGATGGCGGCTCGGCGGCATGACAGTCCCTTTCTGAGCGGTTGCTCTGATCGGGGCATCATGGCCAGGGAGATCTAAGGTGAGGTTTGGGCACCGTGCGTTGCATGGGTGCCGCATGGTGCGGGCCGGAGGTGGCGGTTCAGCAGGGGCATTCGGGCAATCCCCGAGGTTCGCGGTGCATGGCAGGGTGGAGGTTCCGCTGACCGCTAGCAGGCTGCTGAAAAAGGCTTTTTGGCCCGTGTTGGCGCGGAAATCGTTCGCCATCTGACGAAATCCAGCCGGAAATCGATAGAGTTTCGGGCGTTTCCGGGCCGATTTTCCGCTTCCGGCAGATAGGCCTGACACTTCAGGACCTTTTCAGCATTCGGGGACGGGATCGCCGGAACAGTCTGGGAAACCGGCGCGGACAAGGACGCCGTGTATGGCCCGGCAGGGCCAATGCCAGTGCAGCGGGAAGGTTGCGATGGAGGGGAAGCAGGGCCGATCGTCGGGCAGGCAGGTCCGGCCAGACCAGACCCGCTGAAGTCGGTACGCGCCCGACCCTCCGATGGGTCAGCTCGCGCCCGGATCCTTGTAAACGCCCTGTTCCTTGAGCGCGTCCACGACCTCTTTCGGCATATAGGTCTCATCGTGCTTGGCGAGGATTTCGCTCGCCTCGAAGACACCGCCGACAAGCCTGCCCATGCCGACCATGCCCTCATCCTCGCCGAACAGGTCTGGAAGGACGCCGGTGAATGTCACGGGCACCGAAGCGCCGCCATCCGTGACGCGGAAGCTCACCGTCGTGCCCTCCCCCCGGATGAGGCTGCCCTTTTCCACCAGACCACCGATGCGGAACACCTCGCTGGGGCCGGGCGGCGCCTCCACCACCTGACTGGGCGAGCGGAAGAAGTTGATCCCGTCACGCATCGCGTAACCGATCATGGCGGTGGAGAGCGCCAGCGCCACCACCGCTACGAGGATCACCTGAATCCTGCGCTTTTTCTTCAGCCCCCTCATCCGGCCCCCTTACGGGAAGACGGGAGCCAGTGTCAGCCCCGCCGTCTCCTCCACTCCCAGCATCAGGTTCGCATTCTGGATCGCCTGACCAGACGACCCCTTGGCAAGGTTGTCAAGCGCCGCGACGACCATGGCGCGGCCGGGAATGCGGTCGCCGATGACGCCGATATGGACATAGTTGCTGCCGCGCACATGCCGGGTGGAGGGCAAGGAACCGAAGGGCAGCACGTGCAGGAACGGCTCCGCCGCATAACGCTCCGCCAGCGCCCGGTGCACCGCCTGCGGATCGCCCTTCACATAGACATTGGCGAGGATGCCGCGGTTCATCGGCAGCAGATGCGGCGTGAACTGCACCCGGACCGGGCGGCCCGCGGCCTTGGAGAATTCCTGATCGAACTCGCCCAGATGGCGATGTGTGCCACCCGCGGAATAGGGATGCGCGCCTTCGGACAATTCCGCGTGAAGGTTCGGCTCCTTCAGGCTGCGCCCGGCGCCGGAGACGCCTGCCTTCAGGTCGATCAGGATATCGTCAAAGTCGATCACCCCGGCCTCGATCAGCGGGCGGAGGGCATACTGGCCGGTCGCGGCGTTGCAGCCGGTGCCTGCGACGAGACGCGCCCCCCGGATGTCGTCACGGTAGAATTCGGTGAGGCCATAGACGGCCTCCTTCTGAAGCTCCACGGCGGCATGCGGCTTGCCATACCATTTCTCGTATTCCGCCGGATCGCGAAGCCGGAAATCGGCGGAAAGATCGACGATCTTCAGATCGCGCGGAAGCGCGCTGATGACGGCCTGCGACGTGGCATGGGGCAGCGCACAGAAGCACAGGTCCACCGTCGCGAAATCCACATCCTCGATCTTCTCCAGATCGGGGAGGTTCATGTGGCGCAGGAAGGGAAACACGTCGCCCATGGACATGCCGGCCTTTCGGTCGCCGGTGAGCGCGGCGATACGCAGCTCGGGATGCGTGGCGATCAGGCGGACAAGTTCCGCTCCGGTGTAGCCGGACGCACCAAGGATGGCGACGGAAAGGGTCATCGGACGGGTTCCCTCTTGCATGGACGATCGGGGCCGGACACTCTCGACCGGCCCCTTCAGCGGCCCCCTTTTCGACCGCGCCACCCCCAAGGTCAAGAAGCCGCTGCGTCGCGCCTCCGGCGAAGCGCAAAAAGGCCGCCCGCGCCTAGCACGGAGCCGAGCAGCGCGAGGCCTGCCGGAAGCGGAACGGCGGCGGGAACCTCCGCCTGAACGCGACCCGTCGTGGGGGCCATCAGCCCGTTGATCGCATAGTCCATCGCGCCGTGGGTGTTGTAGAGCGCGAGGTAGAGCGTGCCCTCGAACGCCTCGTCCAGCGAGAGCTGGAGGAGGCGGTCCGCCTGCTGGTTCCAGTCTATCTGGACGGTGCCGAGCGTCGCCCCGGACCAGCCCCATGGAAACCCCGTCAGCGAGTACATCAGCGTGGACCCGGCGGAGTAGGAATAGCCCATGCGCGACCCGGCCGAAAAGCTGATCGTCAGCTCACGCGGGCCAGCGGGCAGATCGAAGCGGAACATGTCGTAGCCGTCGCCCGTCGTGCCCGTGACCCCGGACACGCCCGAGATGATGCTGGGGCTTGACCAGTCGTGGCTGAACATCCCGACATCGGCTTCGCTCAAGGTCGCGGCTGCGGCCGGACAGGCCAGAAATCCCCCCGCCGCGGCGAGGCAGAAAAGGCGGTGGACCGCCCTTGAGGTGAAACGCCCTGAGGTGAAACGCATCGTCGATCCCCTGTGATGGAAGCCAGGAAGATCGTCCCGGCCACGCGAAGGCGCAAGGGGCGGGGCATGGAATATCTATTCGATATTAATGGGTTAACGACCCGTTACGCGGCCTCGAACTCAAGACGGCGTCGGAGGAACTGGGTGGCCTTGTGGGAGACGGCGACGGGATCGCCCGTGGTCAGGAAGCGCGATATCCCGCCCCTGCCCCGCATGTCGGCATGGCGGGAGAGATAATCGGCGAGACTTTCCGCCACGATGTCGGCCTGTGAATAGACCTTCACTTCCGGCCCCAGCGCCTCGCGGAACACGCGCTCCAGAAGCGGATAGTGGGTGCAGCCGAGGATGGCGGCCTGCGGGCGCGGCATGCGGCGTTTGAGTGCCTCCACATGGGAATGGACGAGCGCCTCCGCCAGCATCTCGTCCCCCTGCTCGATCGCGTCCACGACACCCGCGCAGGGCTGGGCTTCCACATCCACGCCGATGGCGCGAAAGGCCAGTTCGCGCTGAAACGCGCGGGAGGAGACTGTGGCAGGCGTGGCGAACAGCGCGACGTGCTGCACGGCCACCTCCCTCGGGGGGGAGTTGTCGCCCCATTGCCGCTCCGTCAGCGCCTCGATCAGCGGCACGAAGACGCCCAGCACCCGCTTGTCGGCAGGCATCCATGTCTCCTGCATCCGGCGGAGCGCGGCGGCGGACGCGGTGTTGCAGGCGAGAATCACCAGATCGCAGCCCTCCTCCCACAGCCGCTCCACGGACCGGCAGGTCAGGTTGAAGATGTCGTCCGGCGTCCGCACGCCGTAGGGCGCATGGGCATTGTCACCCAGATAGACGAAAGGAACATCCGGCAGGCGGCGGGCCACGGCGTCGAGCACGGTCAGGCCGCCAAGCCCCGAATCAAACACTCCGACCGCCATTCCCACACCTCCGACTCGCAGACCCACTGCTTAAGCGGATGGGTGGGGAAAATCCATCGGCGCCATTTCGCTGCGATGCAGCATCGCTGTCCGCCACAATGCGCCGAAAATGCGGGCATATACGCCGCAGAGCGGCAGATGAACGCTCCGCCGCGCCACTTTGGCGGCGAAAGACGCTGCGACGCGGCTTGCACCTGTTGCATGGCTGGCATTCGATTTTATATGGGACCTGTCAGAACGAGGGCGTGAAAAATGGACTGGGACAAGCTGCGCATCTTCCACGCGGTGGCCGATGCGGGAAGCCTTACCCATGCGGGCGAGACGTTGCACTTGAGCCAGTCTGCGGTGAGCCGTCAGATCCGCGCGCTGGAGGAGAGCCTCAACGCCACCCTGTTCCACCGCCATGCGCGCGGCCTGATCCTCACCGAACAGGGGGAACTGCTGTTCGAGGCCACCGATGCGATGGTCAAGCGGCTGGACGCCGCCGCCGCCCGGATCCGGGATTCCTCGGACGAGGTATATGGCGAGCTGCGGGTGACGACCACGACCGGGTTCGGCACCATCTGGCTCGCGCCGCGGCTGGCCGCGCTCTATGACAAGTATCCCGACCTGAAGATCGACCTTATCCTCGAGGAGCGCGTTCTGGACCTGCCGATGCGGGAGGCCGACGTGGCCATCCGCCTGAAGGAGCCGACGCAGGCCGACCTCATCCGCAAGCGGCTGATGAGCGTGAACATCCGCCTTTACGCCAGCCCGGAATATCTGGAGAAGCACGGCACGCCCACGCAGCTATCGGAGCTGAAGGAGCATCGGCTCATCTGCCAGAGCGCGTCCACCCCGCAGGTCACGGCGGGCAAGAACCTCATCCAGATGCTCACCACCTATGAGCCCGGCGCGACGCTGCACGTGAACAACTACTTCGGGGTGCTTCAGGCGGTGCGCAACAACCTCGGCATCGGGGTGCTGCCGCATTACGTGGTCGAATCGGACCCTTCGCTCGTGCGGGTGCTGCCCGATGTGGACAGCGGCGAGGTGCCGGTCTTTCTCGCCTATCCCGAGGAGCTTCGCCATTCCAAGCGGGTCGCCGCGTTCCGGGATTTCGTGCTGGAGGAGATTTTCCAGCATCGCAAGAAGCTTCAGGAAGAGGAAATCGATGCCTGAAGATGCCTGCCATACCCATGACACATGTCAGGGTTGCAGGATGCGCAGGGCTCCCGGCCTTGATACCCCGGCGTGCGGGGCATAGATGATCTCTCGAAGGCGCGGCAGTTTCTGCTGTTCCTTTACCTCCCTGTTGGACTTGGGCCGAGCTTTTGCTCGGCCTTTTTTTTGGTTTTCGCCCATCTTGCGCCGCAACGCCGAAGAATAGGGCAGCCGGACCTGCCCTTGCACGAAATCCCGCCGCTTCCTGCATGGCCGCCCCTGCATTCCCACCTTTCCGGCGGGGGTGTCATCGCTTAAGGAAGCGCCCATATCTTCCATCCCCGCCAAATCTCCCGGAGACCGCCAATGGACGAGCCCAAGATCACTCCCGACCTGATCGCCGCGCACGGGCTGAAGCCGGACGAATACGACAGCATCCTCGAGATCATCGGCCGCGCGCCGACCTTCACGGAGCTGGGCATCTTCTCCGCCATGTGGAACGAGCACTGCTCCTACAAGTCGTCGAAGAAATGGCTCCGCACGCTGCCGACCACCGGCCCGCAGGTGATCTGCGGCCCCGGAGAGAACGCAGGCGTGGTGGACATCGGCGATGGTCAGGCCGTGGTCTTCAAGATGGAGAGCCACAACCACCCGTCCTACATCGAGCCCTATCAGGGTGCGGCGACCGGCGTGGGCGGTATCCTGCGCGATGTCTTCACCATGGGCGCGCGCCCCATCGCGGCGATGAATGCGCTCTCCTTCGGCGAACCCTCGCATCCCAAGACCGCGCATCTGGTCAAGGGCGTGGTGGAGGGCGTCGGCGGCTACGGCAATGCCTTCGGCGTGCCGACGGTGGGAGGAGAGGTGCGGTTCCACCGCGCCTACAACGGCAACTGTCTGGTCAATGCCTTTGCCGCCGGGCTGGCCGATGCGGACAAGATCTTCTACTCCGCCGCCTCCGGCGTGGGGATGCCGGTCGTCTATCTGGGCGCGAAGACCGGGCGTGACGGGGTTGGCGGCGCCACCATGGCCAGCGCGGAATTCGACGACACGATCGAGGAAAAGCGCCCCACCGTGCAGGTCGGCGACCCCTTCACCGAAAAGCGCCTGCTGGAAGCCTGTCTCGAACTGATGAAGACCGGCGCCGTGATCTCCATTCAGGACATGGGCGCGGCGGGGCTGACCTGCTCGGCGGTGGAGATGGGCGACAAGGGGGGCCTCGGCATCCGGCTGACGCTGGACGCCGTGCCGCAGCGCGAAGCCAACATGACCGCCTACGAGATGATGCTGTCGGAATCTCAGGAGCGGATGCTCATGGTGCTGCTCCCCGAGAAGGAAGCGGAGGCGAAGGCGATCTTCGACAAATGGGATCTCGACTTCGCCATCGTGGGCGAGACGATCCCGGAGGACCGCTTCCTCATCCTGCACGGCAACGAGGTGAAGGCGGACCTGCCGCTCTCCAAACTCGCCTCCTCCGCGCCGGAATACGACCGTCCCTGGGTGGCGACGCCTGCCGCCGCGCCGCTGGGCGACTTGCCCGACATCGACCCCATCGAGGGGCTGAAGGCGCTCATCGGCTCGCCCAACCATGCCCGCAAGCAATGGGTATGGGAGCAGTATGACAGCATGGTCATGGCCGATACCGTCCGCTCCCCCGGTCTTGGCGCGGGCGTTGTGCGGGTGCATGGCACGCAGAAGGCGCTGGCCTTCACCTCCGACGTGACGCCGCGCTATGTGAAGGCGAACCCGGTGGAGGGTGGCCGGCAGGCGGTGGCGGAAGCCTGGCGGAACCTGACGGCGACCGGCGCCCTGCCGCTCGCCGCGACAGACAACCTGAACTTCGGCAACCCGGAGAAGCCGGAGATCATGGGCCAGTTCGTCGGCGCGATCCGCGGCATAGGCGAGGCCTGCCGCGCGCTCGACTTCCCCATCGTCTCGGGCAACGTGTCGCTTTACAACGAAACCGACGGCGCGGGGATCCTGCCGACGCCGACCATCGGCGCGGTCGGGCTGATCGACGATGTGGCAAACCTGATCGCGGGCCGCCCTGCCGAGGGCATGGTCGCCGTTCTGATCGGCGAGACAGCGGGGCATCTCGGCCAGTCCGCGCTGGCGGTGGAAGCCTTTGGCATAGAGGCCGGCGACGCGCCGCCGGTCGATCTCGTGGCGGAGCGGCGGAACGGTGATTTTCTCCGGGCGAACCGCGCGCTGGTGACGGCGGCCTCCGACCTGTCGGACGGTGGTCTGGCCCTCGCCGCCTTCGAGATGGCGGAGGGCGCCGGCGTGGGTCTGGCGCTGGAGACGGCGGAAATCCCGGCGCTGTTCGGCGAGGATCAGGCGCGCTACCTGCTCGCCTGCACCGATGAGGCTGCCGATGCGCTGCTTCACGCAGCAACGGCCGCAGGCGTTCCGGCCGAGCGGGTCGGCCGCTTCACGGGCAGCGAGTTCCGCATGGGCCATTCGTCAGCCCCGCTGGCGGAGCTTTCCGCCCTTTACCGCTCCGCTTTCGAAAAGGCCGTCGCTGCCTGAGGCTGCTGCCTGAAGCCATCGCCGAGGCCATCCGGCCCAGGCTATCTGCCCATCCCCGCTGGCCAAAGCTTGCAGGCCGGGGGTGGGCGGATTACATCTTGGAAAACGGAAACAGGACGACGAGCCCCTTCATGCCGATGGAAGCCCAGGATATCGAAAACCTGCTGCGGGAAACGTTCCCCGAAGCCAGGATCGCGATCACCGATCTCGCCGGGGACGGGAACCATTTCGCGGCGGAGGTGATCGACGAGAGCTTTCGCGGGCTGAACCGCGTCCAGCAGCAACGCGCGGTCTATGCTGCGCTGAAGGGCCGGATGGACGGGGCGCATGGCGAGCTTCACGCGCTGGCGCTGACGACCAAGGCACCGGACTGATCTTGCGGGCACAGGCCCGCCCAACCCCTAGCTATGAGGACCGAGATGAGCGACACAGCCTCCTCCCCCGTTCAGGACCAGATCCGCAATCTGGTCGACAGCCATGACGTCGTGCTCTTCATGAAGGGGACAAAGTCGATGCCGCAATGCGGGTTCTCCTCCCGCGTCGCGGGTGTGCTGAACTACATGGGCATCGACTATACCGACGTGAATGTGCTGGCCGAGGCGGACATCCGTCAGGGGATCAAGGATTTCTCCGACTGGCCGACCATCCCGCAGCTTTATGTGAAGGGTGAGTTCGTCGGCGGCTGCGATATCGTGACGGAGATGACCCTGTCGGGCGAGCTTGACCAGCTTCTCACCGCCAAGGGGGTTGCCTTCGATCAGGAGGCCGCCGACCGCATCCGCGAGGCCAACGGTTGAGCCTTTCGCCCGCCGAGGCCAGCCGCCGGACACTGGAAATCTGCCGGAGCGCGCCTGTCATCCCGGTCATCCTGATCGAGGATGCGGCCACCGCCGTTCCGATGGCGGAGGCACTGGTCGCAGGCGGCCTCCCGGTGCTGGAGGTGACGCTGCGCACCCCCGCGGCGCTGGATGCGATCCGCGCGATGGCGAAGGTGCAGGGCGGGATCGTCGGCGCGGGCACCCTGCTCCGCCGGGAGGATGTGTTGCGGGCCAAGGACGCGGGCGCGACCTTCGGGGTGTCTCCCGGCGCGACGGACAGCATCCTTGAGGCTTGCGAGGAAGCGGAACTGCCGCTCCTCCCCGGCGCCTCCACGGCGAGCGAGGTCATGGCCCTGCTGGAGCGCGGCTATACCACGATGAAGTTCTTCCCTGCGGAACCCGCCGGTGGCGTTCCCTTCCTCAAATCGCTCGCCTCGCCTCTGCCTGCCGCGCATTTCTGCCCGACGGGCGGCATCACCCCGGCCAACCTGCCCCGTTATCTCGAACTGCCGAACGTGGTCTGCTGCGGGGGAAGCTGGGTCGTTCCGGCCGACAAGGTGGCTGCTGGCGACTGGGCGGGGATAGAAGCTTTGGCGAGGGCCGCCGCGCATCCTTCGGTCTGACGCCGCTGCCGGAAGCGGGCCGGGCGACAGGGTCCGGCTACACCGGCGCGGCGCACTGTTCGGCCGCGGTGGATGCCACGCGCGATCTCCTTCCCCTCGACTGTTCCGCCACAGCAGATGGGACGGTCGCTCCCCGGACCCTCGCCTCGGCCGTTCGGTTACAGCGGAGGGCGCAGCCGAACCCCGGACGCCCTCCTTGCCCTCGACCGTTCCGCCACCACGGGACACCGCGGCCGCACCCCGGGACGCCCTCCTTTCCAGTCACAGTGGATGGCACGGTCGCGCCCCGAACGCTCTTCCTCGCCTCGACCGTTCCGCCACAGCGGACGGCGCGGTCGCCCCCCGGACCCTGGCCTCGGCCGTTCGGTTACAGCGGATGGCGCAGCCGAACTCCGGACGCTCTCTTTCCCCTCGGCCGTTCCGCCACAGCGGATGGCAAGGCCGCACCCCAGACGCTTCCTCCTCGACGCTTCCTCCTCTCGGATGAAGTATCAGACGGGCATCATGCCGGAAGGCCGCGAAGCAGGCGGGGCGTTTCGCCACCCAGACCTGCCGCTTCACGCATGAAGGCGCGGCGGAGGGGCGGGAGTGCCTGAACCATGCCCATTCCCGCCCCGCGCATGGCGGATAGCAGCGGATTTCCGTTTGAAAACAACCGGTTCATCCCATCCATGCCAAGCGCCAGCGCCGTTGCATCGAACCGCCGCCAGCGTTCATAGCGTCTGAGCACCGGGAGCGTGCCCGGATCCTCGCCCCGCCGATGCGCTTCCGCCAGCACCTCGGCCAGCGCCGCGACATCGCGCAGCCCGATGTTCAACCCCTGACCCGCCAGCGGATGCACCCCATGCGCCGCGTCCCCCGCGAGTGCGAGGCGGGGGCGGACGTAGTGATCGGCGAGCGAAAGGCTCAGCGGATAGGAGAATCGCCCGCCCGCGAGCGCGATCTCCCCGAGAAAGTCTCCGAAGGCCGGGCGCAGGACTTCAAGGAAGGCGGCATCGTCCCGCGCCTTCAGCGCCTCGGCCTCCCGCGTGGGCAGGCTCCAGACGATGGAGGACCGATGTCCGCCCGGCAGGGGCAGGATGGCAAGCGGCCCGCCCGGCATGAAGAACTGATGCGCGGCGCCCTGATGGGGATGGTCATGCGTCACGGCACAGACCAGCGCGGTCTGATCGTAGGACCAGCCGCTGCGGTGGATGCCCGCCCGCTCCGCCACACCGCTCCGCCGCCCGTCGCAACCCACGGCCAGCCGCGCGGTGATCGTGGTGCCGGTGGACAGGGTGAGCGTGACCCCCGCCGGGCCGACCTCCTGATCTGTCACGGCGGTGTCGCTGATCCGCCGAATCGCGGGAGTGTCGCCCAGAACGGTGGAAAGGGCGGCCGACAGGTGGCGATCCTCCACCATCCAGCCCATCGGCCCGTCATCCAGTTCCGCATGGTCGAAATGCAGGAAGAAGGGCGCAGCGCCCTCTCCCGCGCGGCCCTGACTGGCAACGACGTCGAGGATCGGCTGGCTCTCCGCCACCTGCTCCCACACGCCAAGCACGGTCAGCAGCTTCTGCGATGCCGCGGCGAGCGAATAGGCCCGCCCGTCGAACCCCGCCTGTCCCCGCGCGCCCGCGGGGCCCGCATCGATCAGCGTCACGGAAAAGCCCGCCCCGGAAAGCGCGAGGGCGAGGGCCGGCCCGTTGAGGCCGCCGCCCACGATGGCGATGTCGCTGTCGATCTGCATGGTCCGTCCTTTCGCCCCGCCGCACGCATCGGGACACGGGTGGGAAACTAACGTTCCGGGCGGGATTGTCCATGCGGCAAGGGAGGGCTAGCCTCCCGCCGATTCATGGAACGGCGGGGATTGAGGGATGAACGAGGACTGGCTCTGGATGACGGCTGCCGATCTGGGACGCGGGATCGACGGCGGGCAGATCGACCCGCGAGAGGTGACGCGCGCCTATCTTGACGCCATCGCCGCCCATCCCGAACGCGACCGGATCTATGCCCGCGTCACCCCGGACCGTGCCATGGCGGAGGCGGAGGCCGCCTATGTGCGCCAGAAGGCGGGCCAGCGGCGCGGGTTGCTGGACGGTGTTCCGGTGTCCTGGAAAGACCTGTTCGACACGGCGGGCGTGGCGACGGAGGCAGGGTCCGCCCTTCTTGCGGGCCGCGTGCCGGACCGGGATGCGGAGGTGCTGATCGACGCGACGGAGGCGGGGCTGGCGTGCCTTGGCAAGACGCATATGTCGGAACTGGCATTCTCCGGGCTGGGCCTCAACCCGGTGACGGCGACGCCGCCCAATGCGAACGATCCGAAGGCGGTGCCGGGCGGGTCTTCCTCCGGGGCGGCGGCCTCCGTGGCCTTCGGTCTCGCCCCCGCGGCCATCGGGTCGGATACGGGCGGTTCGGTGCGGCTTCCGGCGGCTTGGAACGATCTCGTCGGCCTCAAGACCACGCATGGGCGGCTGTCGCTGCAAGGGGCCGTGCCGCTCTGCGAGACGCTGGACACTGTGGGGCCGCTCACCCGCTCGGTGGAGGATGCGGGGCTGATCCTCGCGGCGCTGGAGGGGCGCAGGCCCGCCGATCTGCGGGGCGCCACGCTGGAGGGAACGCGGTTCCTCGTGCTGGAGACGCTGGCTCTGGATGACGTGCGCGAGGCGCCCATGCGCGGGTTCGAGCACGGGCTGAAGGTGCTGGAGGCCGCGGGGGCGCGGATCGAGCGCGGCCGGATCCCGGAGGTGGCGGAAGCGGCCGCGCTCTCCGGCATCCTGTTCGCGACCGAAGCCTATGCGATCTGGCGCGAAGCCATCGAGGCCGCGCCGGACAAGATGTTTTCCCGGATTCTCGACCGGTTCCGGGGCGGCGCGAAGACCAATGGCGCGGATTACGTGGCCGCCATGCGCCGGCAGACCGCGCTGCGGAAACGCTGGCGGGAGGTGACGGCGGGCTATGACGCCGTGCTGACGCCGACTTCGCCCATCCTGCCGCCCGAGGCGGATCGGCTGATGAGCGACAGCGATTATTACGTAACGGAGAACCTGCTCGCGCTCCGCAACACCCAAATCGGCAACCTGTTCGGGCTGTCCGCGCTCACGCTGCCGACGGGCGTGCCCTCTGCCGGGCTGCAACTGCTCGGCCAGCCGATGGGGGAGGAGCGGCTGCTCCGCCTCGGCATCGCGGCGGAGGCGGCGCTCGCCGGCGCGTGACGCTTTCCGACCCCATGTCACACCCTCCGCGACAAGCCGCGGAGGGTGATGCGTTTTTCTGGACCGCCGTCCCGCTCCCGGCTATTGTCATGGCGAACGGGGCGCCACGACCCCGAGACGAGGCAGCAGTATGAAGTTTCCCGAGCGGTTCGCGGCTTTGCCGGAGTACGCCTTCCCGCGCCTGCGCGCGCTTCTCGACCATCATGCGGCCGGGGGAGAACCCGTGTCCATGACGATCGGTGAACCCACGCACCCCTTCCCCGACTGGGTGGGAGAGGTGCTCACGGCCAATCTGGCGGGCTTCAACCGCTATCCGCCGAACGAGGGCACGCCGGAACTGCGTGCCGCGATCTCCGGCTGGCTGGAGCGGCGTTATGGTGCGGTGCTCGACCCCGCGACGCAGATCTGCAACGTCAACGGCTCGCGGGAGGCGCTGTTCAACGCCTGCCTGGCCGTTTCGCCGGAGCAGAAGGACGGGCGGAGGCCGCTGGTGCTGATGCCGAACCCGTTCTATCAGGTCTATGCCGTGGCCGCCGTCGCCTCCGAGGCCGATCCGGTCTTTGTCCCCGCGACCGCCGCGACCAGCTTCCTGCCCGACTATGCCGCCCTTCCGGCGGAGACGCTGGACAGGGTGACAGTCGCCTATCTCTGCTCACCCGCCAACCCGCAGGGCGCCGTCGCCTCGCTCGACTACTGGACGGAGCTGCTCGCGCTGGCCGAGAAGCACGATTTCAAGATCTTCGCCGACGAATGCTATTCCGAGATCTGGCGGACAGCGCCCCCGCCCGGCGCGCTGGAGGCACTGATGCGCACCGGGGCCGACCCGGAACGGCTGGTCGTGTTCAACTCCCTTTCCAAGCGGTCGAACCTGCCCGGAGCCCGCTCGGGCTTCGTCGCGGGGGGGCCCGAGACGATCGCGCGGATCAAGCAGCTCCGCAGCTACAACGGCGCGCCCGTGCCGCTGCCGATACAGGCCGTTTCGGCCCGTGCCTGGTCGGACGAGGTGCATGTGATCGCCAACCAGGCGCTTTACGCCGAGAAATACGCCCTCGCCGATGAGGTCTTTGCCGGGGCGCAGGGCTACCAGCCGCCAGAGGGCGGGTTCTTCCTGTGGCTCCCGGTGGATGATGGGGAGGCGGCGGCGCTGAAGCTCTGGACGCAGACGGGCGTCCGCGTGCTGCCGGGCGCCTATCTCAGCCGCGATACGGACGGCGGAAACCCCGGCAAGGGATACATCCGCGTGGCGCTGGTCGCGCCGAAGGACGAATTGCAGCGCGGCCTGATCCGGCTCCGCGACTGTCTCTACGGGTGAGGTGAGGGATGGCTTCCTATCAGATGAGACAACGCGACCCGCTGTTCGACTCCTCCACGCAGGCGGCGCTCGAACGGCGCGGCAAGGAGCTGATCGGCGTGCTGCTGGTCTTGGTCGGGGTGCTGATCGGCATGATGATCGGTTCCTACCATGCCGACGATCCGAGCTGGATGTCCGCCACCGACGAACCTGCGCAGAACCTGCTGGGCCGGACGGGGGCCTCCATCGCCTCGCCGCTGATCGTGATCGCAGGCTATGGGGCATGGGCGCTGTCCATCGCCTTCGTGGTCTGGGGTCTGCGGTTCATCACCCACCGGGGGGAGGATCGGGCGCTGAACCGTTCGGTCTTCGTGCCGATCTCGGCGGCGCTGGTGTCGGTCTATGCCTCTACGCTGGTGCCCTCGCACGACTGGGGCCATTCCTTCGGTCTGGGCGGGCTGTTCGGCGATACGATCCTTGGTGCGCTTCTGGGCGTGGCCCCGCTGAGCGCGGGCTTCGGGCTGAAGATGATGTCGCTGCTGAGCTTCATCGCCGCAGTGGCCTTCGGGCTTTACGTGCTGGGCTTCGACCGCGCGGAGCTGCGGGGGCTGTCGCGGTTTCTCGCCCGCGGGCTGGTCACCGGCTACGACCGGCTGATGAACGGGGCGGGCCGGAGCGCGAATGGGGCATTCCGTGTGGCGCAGTCCGCCGCCCAGTCCGCCGTGCAGACGGCCGCCGAGAAGCGACGGGAGAAGCGGGAGGCGGCGCTCGCCGCTCCGGCAGGCCGCGTGACACGGCAGGCGGAGCCGCAGGACGCCTGGTCCGCTCCCCAGCCGATGGTTGCCGCCGCCACGCTCCGAGCCGAGCCGCGCTATGAGGAGGAGCCCCCGCCACGAGAGCGGCCCGGCCTCCTCGCCCGCGCCTTCGTCAAGCGCGCG